>NZ_JBJURL010000055.1:0-28690 GCF_046097905.1 Pseudarthrobacter sp. NKDBFgelt
CCACTACACGCCCAACGACGGCTACTCGCTCTTTATCACTGAGCACGACTTCTGTGGCGGCTGGGCCCGGTTCTCCGGCATAGGCGTAGGGGAAACCGTCAGCATCCCGGGCTACGGAACCTATACCGTCTCAGCACGGGGACAGGTGCCCAACCCGGGGACCACCAACGACGTCATTGCTGTCTTCGGCGGTTTCCCCCGGGCGATCCTCCAGACCTGCATCCCCGGCACGAGCCAGATGCTCCTGATTGCGCTGAACTGACTTGCACTGAACTGACGGGAATGCCTCACTGGCACCCTGGCCCGAGTGGCTGAAGATCCCCCAGGTTTCCCAAGCTTGTCCGCGGTTCCTAGCCTTGACGGCGGGGAGCCGCGGACAAGGCCATGACCGGACACAAAGAAACGCCACGGAGGGGACCCCGTGGCGTTGGTAGCGGGTAATCCTGACGGGGGAATTCCCACCTACGCGTTCATCGGTTTGCGCTCCGAGATGTGCTCCACGAGCTCACCCACGCGCTGCTCGGAGTAGTTCCGGGCAATGTCGCCCTGGCTGATGATGCCCACCAGCTTGTGGTCGGCGATCACCGGGAGCCGGCGGACCTGGTGGGTTTCCATCATCTCGATCGCCGCGTCAACGTTCGCGTCCGCGTCGACCCAGTGCGGCCTGCCCGAGGCGAGGTCGCGGGCCATCATTTCGCGGGGATCGCGTCCTGCTGCCACGCACTTGAGCACGATGTCGCGGTCGGTGATCATGCCCTTCAGCTTGCCGTCGTCACCGCAGATGGGCAGCGACCCGCAGTCAAGGTCCATCATCATCTTGGCGGCATCCACCAGGGACTGGTTTTCCTTAATACACTGCGCGTCCGTCGTCATGAACTCACGTACGGCACTCATTGGTCCTCCTTCATCGATGGGGATATCGACGCAGGGTACCGGGGCACATGCGCCGATGCTGCCAGCCTACGCCGGGCTCCCAGTGATGTCGACGGCGGTTTTCCACGGCTTCGGAAGGGGGCTTCCGCGCACGACGCCGGGCCCGCTGCCTGGCTTCCCGGCCTTCCTCGCGGCCCAGGACCTTCCATGGGCAGGATTCGCGAACAAGCCCGTGACTCAGGCGCTGGATCCGGGGCCCGGGCACAAAAAAGCCTCCGGAACCATTCGGTTCCGGAGGCTTTTCCTTGGGTGGCAGATGAGGGATTCGAACCCCCGTAGGCGTTGCCAGCTGATTTACAGTCAGCCCCCTTTGGCCGCTCGGGTAATCTGCCGAACTTCAAAAGAAGTACCCGCCGATGCAGTCTGCGAACCGTCCGTTTCCGGGCTGTTCCGCTTCCAGTAACCGCGGGCAAGACAACTTTACAGAACTTCCGCCGAAGAATCGAATCGGGCCGCGGACGCCTCGAAAACCCTTGCAATACCAGGGGAAAGGGACGGAATCAGGCCCCGCCCAGGATCCTGCCGGCGAGCCGCGCTTCGAACTTCACGGCCTGCTCCTCTGTGATCTGGTTCAGCTGGACAGCACGGAGCAGGTCCTCGTGGACACCTTCCATCCGGGCCGAGGCGTCCGGCACGGGACTGAAGATGATGGCCGCAGCAACTGCCGCGGCCGCGACGGAGCTGGCGGCGCCGGCAACCGCTCCAGCAGCTGCTGTGGTGGTTCGCGTGGCGTACCGGACGGCCTTGCGGTGCATGGTGTTCCCTTCGTGCAGCTTCCCAACTTTTCCAACTCTGCGGCGGCCTCCTTCGTTCCCTCCGGGTGTCCGCTGAGAGGGAACTGTGAACCCCACTCCCCCACCAACACCGGCATCCGTATTAGGCTTTTAGGCAGCGATCAAGCCCTGTTCCCGCACAGGGTTCCCACCGGCATAAGGAGAGTCATGGCAGGCGAGTCAACGTTCGACGTCGTAAGCAAAGTGGACAAGCAGGAAGTGGCCAACGCGCTGAACCAGGCGCAGAAGGAACTGGCGCAGCGTTACGACTTCAAGGGCGTGGGAGCCGAGGTGGACTTCAGCGGCGACAAGATCCTGATGAAGGCCAACTCGGAGGAACGGGTGTTGGCGGTGCTGGATGTCCTGCAGTCCAAGCTGATCCGCCGTGGCATCTCACTGAAGTCTTTGGACACCGGCGAGCCGTACGCCTCCGGCAAGGAGTTCCGGCTCGAGGCCTCCATCAAGGAGGGAATCGCGCAGGACCTGGCGAAGAAGATCAACAAGCTCATCCGCGACGAGGCGCCCAAGTCCGTCAAGTCCCAGATCCAGGGCGACGAACTGCGCGTGACGTCAAAGTCCCGTGACGACCTGCAGGCCACCATGGCCCTGCTGAAGGACTTCGACGAGGCCGACCTGCAGTTTGTGAACTTCCGCAGCTAGTCCTTCCCTTCGGCTTTCGACGCGCAGGATTTAGGCCGCCAGCCGTGCGTCAGGCTGGCGGCCGGCCCGCCAGCCGCTCCAGCCGCGCAATCCGGTCCCGCATGGGCGGGTGGGTGGCGAACAGCTTGTTCATCGCCCCGCCGCGGAACGGATTGGCGATCATCAGGTGCGAGGCGTTCACCAGGCGCTGGTCCTGGGGCAGCGGGGCGATACTGACGCCGCGCTCGATCTTGCCCAGGGCTGAGGCGAGGGCCAACGGATCGCCGGTCAGCTGCGAACCGTCCTCGTCGGCGTCGTACTCCCGCGTCCGGGAAATGGCGAGCTGGATCAGGGACGCCGCGAAGGGGGCGAGCAGCGCCATGGCGATCATGGCCAGCGGATTGGAGTTGCGGCGGTCCCCGCCGCCGAAGAACAGCAGCATCTGCCCCACCGAGGTGATCACGCCTGCGACGGCGGCGGCTACTGACGAGGTGAGGATGTCCCGGTTATAGACGTGCATCAGTTCATGCCCCAGGACGCCGCGAAGCTCGCGGGCATCCAACAGCTGCAGGATGCCCTGGGTCACGCAGACCGCGGCATTGCGGGGATTCCGGCCGGTGGCGAAGGCATTCGGATTCATGGTGGGCGAAAGATAGATGCGCGGCATGGGCTGGTTGGCCCGGGCCGAAAGCTCGCGGACCATCTGGTAGAGCTGCGGGGCCCGCGCCTCGGCCACGGGAATGGCCTGCATGGACCGGATGGCGATCTTGTCGCTGTTCCAGTATCCGTAGGCGGTGGTAAACACCCCCACCAGGGCCATGATCCAGATGGGCGCGGAACTGCGGGTACTGGTGCCGATTACCGCCCCGAGTCCGAGGAGCACCGCCCACAGCACCCCGAAGAGCGCCACCGTCTTGAGGCCGTTGTAATGTTTGTGCACGTCTCCTCCTTACTCACTAAGGAAACGGCTGTCTAGGGGACAGGGTTCCGGGCGTCGTATTCCCTGAAGCCGGGCTGCAGCTTTGCGGCCGCCCACGCGCCGGCGACGCAGAGGAAGCCGCCGATCAGCAGGACCCAGCCCTCTGCCACGATTTTGGTTGCGCCGCCTGCCAGCAGGTCACCGATCCTGGGGCCTCCCGCCACCACCACGATGAACACCCCCTGGAGGCGCCCGCGGAGGTGGTCCGGCGTTGCGGCCTGCAGGATGGTGTGGCGGAAAACGCCGCTGATGGAATCGGCGATCCCGGCCAGCGCGCAGCACAGTGCCGCGGGAAGCAGCCACAGCGTCACCGCTCCGTCCGGGACGCGCCCGGCCAGCAGCACCACGAGCCCGAACCCGGCGATGGAGGCGCCCCACCCCATCACCGAGAAGACCACGGCGCTCCCCTGCCGGCGCACATTCCCGAGCGGTCCGGAGAACAGCCCGGCCAGGAAGGCGCCGATGGCGGTGGAGGCAAGGAGGACGCCCACGGTGGCCTCGCCGCCGCCGATCATGACCGCGCCGATGGCCGGCATGAGCGCCCGCGGCTGGGCCAGGATCATGGCGATCAGGTCAATAACGAAGGTCATGCGCAGGTTGGGCCGGGTGCCCAGGAAGCGGAAGCCCTCGACGACGGAGCGGAGCCCGGGCCGGCGCGGAGTTCCCGACGGCGGGAGGGGCGGCAGCCGGTACACCGCCCACAGCACGAACGCGAAGCTGAGGAAGTCGAGCGTGTAGGTCCAGGCGAACCCTATCCAGGCGACCAGCACGCCGGCCAGCAGGGGACCTGCCGTCATGGCGAGGCCGAAGGACATCATGCTGAGGGCGTTGGCTGCGGGCAGGAGTTCCTTGCGGACCAGCATGGGGAGGATGGCGCTGCGGGCCGGCTGGTTGATGGCCTGGGCTCCGCTCTGCGCCGCCACCAACAGGTACAGGAGCCACACATTGTCCAGCTGCAGCCAGGACTGCAGGACAATCACGCCTGTGGTGAGCCACAGGACAGAGGTGGCGAGGAGGGCCACCCTGCGGCGGTCGTGGGCGTCGGCGATGGAACCGCCCAGCAGCCCGCCAATGACCAGCGGCACCAGGGCGAAAACGGCCAGCAACCCCACGTAGAAGCTGTCCTGGGTCAGGCGGTAGACCTGCAGGCTGACTGCCACCAACGTGAGCTGGCTTCCGACGGCGGACACGGCCGATCCCAGCCAGAGCCTGCGGAACGCCGGGCTCTCCCGGAGCGGCGTGATGTCAGCGAGCAGTTTCCCCACCCTGCAACCCTAGTGGTGCGGATGTGGCTGCTGGTTCCCGCGAGGTTAGTCCAGCCTTATTGTGAGATGTTCATAATAAGTGCTTGAATGGTGTCATGACGGAACACTTTGACGGCCACGAAGCATGGGCTGCCGCCCTGCGCGCCCACGGCCGCAGGGTGACCAAACAGCGGCTGGCGGTCCTGTCCGCCGTCGAACGCCATCCCCATTCCCCCGCCGAAAGCATCCTGAGCGCCGCCCGTGCCGAGCTTCCCGAGCTGACGGCCCAGTCCGTGTATGTGGTGCTGGGCGACCTGACTGACCTGCATATGCTCCGCAGGTTTGAGCCCCCGCACTCCCCCGCCCTGTACGAAACACGGGTGGGAGACAACCACCACCACGCCATCTGCATCAGCTGCGGCCGCGTGGAGGACGTCGACTGCGCAGTGGGCCACGCGCCCTGCCTCACCCCCCACTGGGATGAGGCAACCAAGCCGATGACCATCCAGATCGCCGATGTCATGTACCAGGGCATCTGCCAGGACTGCCAGCAGTCCCAACAACTTCCTTCCAATCGTCCCTCTGAAGAAACACAGAAATAAGAGAAATAGGAGAACAATGACTGCCATTTCAACAACCCAGTCAGGTGCCCCGGTTACGTCCGACGCGCACTCCAAGTCAACCGGTGCCGACGGTGCCATCATCCTGACTGACCACTACCTGGTGGAAAAGCTCGCCCAGTTCAACCGCGAGCGGGTTCCGGAGCGCGTAGTGCACGCCAAGGGCGGCGGCGCATTCGGCACGTTCAAGGCCACCGAGGATGTGTCCAGGTACACCAAGGCAGCCTTCCTGCAGCCGGGCGTCGAAACCGAGATGCTGATCCGCTTCTCCTCCGTGGCCGGCGAAAGCGGCTCCCCGGACACCTGGCGCGATCCCCGCGGCTTCGCCGTGAAGTTCTACACCTCCGAGGGCAACTACGACCTCGTGGGCAACAACACCCCCGTCTTCTTCATCCGCGACGGCATCAAGTTCCCGGACTTCATCCACTCCCAGAAGCGCCTCCCGGGCACCCACCTGCGCGACGCAGACATGCAGTGGGACTTCTGGACCTTGTCCCCCGAATCCGCCCACCAGGTCACCTGGCTGATGGGCGACCGCGGCCTGCCCGCCTCCTGGCGTGAAATGCAGGGCTACGGCTCGCACACCTACCAGTGGATCAACGCCGAGGGCGAGCGCTTCTGGGTCAAGTACCACTTCAAGTCCAACCAGGGCGTGAACTCCATGGGCAGCGAGCAGGCAGAGCAGCTGGCCGGCTCGGACGCTGACTACTACATCCGCGACCTGTCCGAGAACATCGAAGCCGGCAACTTCCCGTCCTGGGACCTGCACGTCCAGGTCATGCCGTACGAGGACGCCAAGACCTACCGCTTCAACCCGTTCGACCTGACCAAGGTGTGGCCGCACGGCGACTACCCGCTGATCAAGGTGGGCACCATGGAGCTGAACCGGAACCCGGAGAACTACTTCGCACAGATCGAGCAGGCCACTTTCGCGCCGTCGAACTTCGTTCCGGGCATCGCCGCTTCCCCGGACAAGATGCTGCAGGCCCGCATCTTCTCCTACGCGGACGCGCACCGCTACCGCGTAGGCACCAACCACGCGCAGATCCCGGTGAACCAGCCCAAGAACCAGGTCAACAACTACAGCCAGGACGGCGCCGGGCGTTACCACTTCAACGCCCCGTCCGTTCCGGTGTACGCCCCCAACTCCGTGGGCGGCCCGGCTGCCGTGGAGCCGCAGAACCCGGCCGGCGGCTGGGAGAACGACGGCGAGCTGACGCTGGCTGCGCACTCCCTCCACGCTGAGGACAGCGACTTTGTCCAGGCTGGCACTCTGTACCGCGAGGTTTTCGACGACGGCGCCAAGGCCCGCCTGCTCGAGACCATCACCGGTGCCGTGGGCGGCGTGAAGAGCCCCGGCATCAAGGAACGCGCCATCCAGTACTGGACGAACGTTGACGCCGACCTCGGCGCCAAGCTGCGCGCCAACCTCGGTGCCGCAGACGCACCGTCAGCGCCGGCTTCGGACGCAGAATCAGCCAACAAGATCGGCTAATCCAGCCTTTCCTGAGGTTGCTCCAGGGGCCACCCCGTCACGGATTCCGTGGCGGGGTGGCCCCTTTTCCACATAGGGCAGCCTGTGCACATAGCGGATCCGGGCACTGTCCTCCGGTGCGGGGCGCCCCTAGGCTCGCACCATGACAACTTTCCAGGGCATCCCGGCCGGCGCTTTTGGGTTCTACGAAGAGCTTCAGGACAACAACAACCGGGAGTGGTGGCAGGAACACCGGGCGGGGTACCAGTCGCTGGTCAAGGAACCGCTGGCATCACTGCTAGCAGAGCTGG
Source organism: Pseudarthrobacter sp. NKDBFgelt (assembly GCF_046097905.1). NCBI lineage: Bacteria > Bacillati > Actinomycetota > Actinomycetes > Micrococcales > Micrococcaceae > Pseudarthrobacter > Pseudarthrobacter sp. NKDBFgelt. The sequence continues at coordinate 6,974 of NZ_JBJURL010000055.1, forward strand.
AGCCCCGGTTCGGTCCGGCGAAGCTTTTCCGGCCCAACAGGGATATCCGGTTCTCCGAGGACAAGTCCCCGTACAAGACGGCCCAGGGTGCGGTGGCGTCCGTCCAGGAGGGTGTTGGCTACTACCTGCAGATAAGCGCTGAAGGCCTGCTGGTGGGCGGGGGCTGCCACTCGCACACCCCTGCGCAGCTGGCCCGCTACCGCAACGCGGTGGACGCCTCAGGCACCGGTGAGGCTCTCCGCCACATTGTGGAGGCCGTTGCCGCAGCCGGCTTCTCTGTTGAGGGCGAGAAACTGAAAACAGTGCCGCGCGGGTACGCCCGCGAGCATCCGCGGGCGGAACTCCTGAAGCACAAATCCCTCTCAGCCAGCGTCAGCCTGGGCATGCCGGACTGGCTGGCCACCCCCGGCGCGGTCCATGAAATCGCGGAGCTGTGGGATGACCTGCGCCTGTTGGTGGACTGGGTCAGCCGGCACGCAGCCCCTTGAGCGGTGTACCCCCTTGTGCGAATTCCCTATTCGGTGCCTGCTCCCCCGGAGGTAGCCGCAGCCGGCCGGTGTCCCTTCTTGGCCAGCTGGATCTGTTCGTAGACGTGGTGGCGCAACTCGGTAAAGCGCGGCAGGGAACGGGTGTTCAGCTGGTCACGGTCCGCCGGGAGGTCGATCTGGATGTCCTCCTGGATCACCGTCGGAGAGCTCGACAGGATGATGACCCGCTCGCCAAGGTAGACGGATTCGTCAATGTCGTGGGTCACGAACAGCACCGTCACGCCGAGTTTTTTCCAGACAACCCGGATCAGGTCCTCAAGGTCGGCGCGGGTCTGCGCATCCACCGCAGCGAACGGCTCGTCCATGAGCAGGACCTCGGGCTGGTAGGCGATGGCCCGGGCGATTGCGACGCGCTGCTGCATGCCGCCGGAGAGCTGCCAGGGGTAGGACCGCGGGACGTGGGAGAGGCCCACTGCTTCGAGTGCGTTGTCCACCAGCCGGTCGCGTTCGCCCTTGGGGACACCCTGGTTCTTCAGTGGCAGTTCCACGTTGTCCCGCACCCGCATCCACGGGAACAGCGAACGCCCGTATTCCTGGAAGACCACCGCCATCTTCTTCGGTGGGCCGGTCACGCGCTTGCCGTCAAGGAGCACCTCGCCCTCGGTGGGCGCCATGAGCCCGGAGATGCACTTGAGCAGTGTGGTTTTACCGGACCCGGAAGGCCCCACCAGGCAGGCCAGCTCCCCGGCGCGCAGGTCGAAGGTGAGGTTCCGGACAGCCTCGACGTCGCCGCCGTCGGTCTGGTAGACCTTCTTCAGCCCCCGTACGGAAAGCGTGGCCTCCGTGTTTGCTTGAGTGGCGTCAGGCTGCATTTTCTACCTCTTTCTGGCCGTGGTACCAGCGCAGGATGTTCCGTTCGGCCCACTGGAAGATGAAGGACATGGCCACGCCCAGCAGGCCCAGGACCACGATGCCGGACCACATCTCGGGGATGGCGAAGGACCGCTGGAACTGGACGATCGTAAAGCCCAGCCCGGAGGACGAGGCAAACATTTCGGAGATCACCATCAGGATCAGCCCGAGGGACAGCGACTGGCGGACGCCGGCCATGATCTGCGGGCTAGCGGAGGGCAGCACCAGGTACCGGACCCGCGCCCAGCCGCTGATGCCGTAGGTGTGGGCGGAGTCGGAAAGGACAGGGTCCACGGCCCGGACGCCTTCGATGGTGTTCAGCAGCACCGGCCAGACGCAGCCGGAGATGATCACCATGACCTTCATGGAATCGGTTATTCCCATGAGCAGCATGAGGACCGGCACCAGGACCGGGGGCGGGATGGCGCGGAAGAACTCAAGCGTTGGTTCCAGGAGGGCCCGCAGCCAGCGGACGGATCCGATCAGGACACCGCCCACCACCCCGATAAGGATGGCAACGGCGACGCCCACCACAAGCCGGCCCAGGCTGGGCAGGACATCCGAAAAGAAACGCTCACCGAACCAGACCTCGCCAAACGTCTCCACGAGGTCTGCTGGCTTGGGGACAAAGAAATTGACTGAGCCCAGGGTGGACACCCACCAGACCAGGACCAGCAGCGCCGGCAGTCCCAGGATGTAGCCGATGTTCCTGGCCGTCCTCATACGATCACCTCCGACCGGATGGACGAGTGCCAGCCCAGGATCCTTTTTTCGATCTGGCGCATCAGCATGTTGATGAGGACGCCGATCAGGCCGGTGGCCAACACCAGGGCGTACATGCCGGAGATGGCGCCGCCGGACTGGGCCAGGGCGATCTCCCTGCCGAGTCCCGGGGATCCGATGACGAGTTCCGCGGTGATGGCCAGGACCAGCGCCACGGCGGCGGCGAGCCGCACGCCCGTCATCAGGTAGGGCAGTGCGGTGGGAAAGACCACGTACCGGATCCGGGCCATCCTGCCCAGGCCGTACGTCTTGGCGGTGTTGTTGGCAACCATATCCACATCGGCCACTCCGTACAGCACCTGGATCAGGACCTGCCAAAAGGAGGCGTAAACAATCAGGAGCAGGGACGACTCGATTTTCACGCCGAAGAGCAGCACGGCCAACGGGATGAGGGCAACCGACGGGATGGGTCGAAGGAACTCGATGGTTGAATTGGTGGCCTTCCGCAGGAAATCGCTGGAGCCGATGATAAAGCCCAGCAGGACGGCTGCCGCCACTGCCATCAGCAGGCCGAGGAACCACGCCTTCATGGTCTCGCCCACCGCAACCCAGAAGGCCGTCAGTCCGAAGTCGACGACCAGGGCGGCTATGACCTCGCTGGCGGGCGGGAGGAACCGTTCATCGATCAGGCCGAGCCGGGGAATGAGCTCCCACGTCGCCAGGAATCCGATAATGCCCAGGATCCCCAGCAGCTGCTTCGAGGCCCCCTTGCCCGCCTTCCGGCGGTGCCGCTCCACGGGTGGAGCGGCACCGCCGGCGGCCAGGGTTCCAGGACTCACGGGAGGAGGTCGTCCGCACTGGGGGCTGTGGAGAGCGTGCCGTACTTGGCTGCCGCGTCGCCCAGCGTCTTGAACGCGCCCTCGTCGAACTCAACGCGGTAGCGCGGGAGGATCATCTTCGCCCGCGTGGCCTCGTCGATCTTGGTGTACGTGCCCACGATCTCGCGGACTTCGTCCGGGTGCTCCTGGGCGTATTCCAGGGACTTGTTCATGGCGCGGGTGAACTTTTCCGTCAGGTCGGCTTTACCGCTGATGGTGTCGCCCTTGGTGAAGTAGCCGGCGATATCGAGTTCCGGGCTCATCTCCACGAAGTTCGACGACACAACCGTTCCGCCTTCATCCACGGCCTTGGACAGGAACGGCTCGAGGATCCATGCTGCATCCACCTGCTTGTTGGCCAGCGCCGCAGGGGCGTCCGGGAAGGCCACTTCCACGAACTTCACCCCGCTGGGATCGCCGCCGTCCTTCTCGATGACCGACTTGATGGTGGTGTCGCCGATATTGGAGAGGTTGTTCACGGAAACAGTCTTGCCGGCGAGGTCCTTGGCGGACTGGATGTCCGATCCGGCCGGGACAACGACGCCGCCGATGTCCTTGCCCTCTTCACCCGTGGTGGAGGCGCCGTTTGCCACGAACTTCAGGTCCAGACCCTTGTCCTTGGCCACCATGACCGAGATCAGGTTGGAGAAGGCGAAGTCGAAGCTGCCGCTGACCACGCCGGGCACAATAGCCGCGCCGCCGGTGGCTGTCTGGATATCCAGCTCAAGGCCCTCTTCCTTGAAGAAGCCCTGCTTGTCACCGAGATAGATGGGCGCGCAGTCGACAATGGGGATGACGCCCACGCTGACCTTGGTCAAACCTTCTTCCCCGCCCCCGGTGGCGGGTGCGGTTCCGCCTCCCGTGGAACTGGGCGAGCCGCTTCCGCAGCCCGCCAGTCCAAGGATGGAGGCTGCTGCGAGGACGGAAATAAGACGACGTTTCATGTTCACTCCTTCGTGCACATGACTGGGAACTTCTGCGTTCCCTAGCCCTGGTGTTCGCCATTCGAACAATCGTTCGATTACTCTGATTCAATCACGGTACGACCGTCAGGCCACCCATATACGGCTCATTGTTACAGCTCTGAGACGGCGGCGTAAGGGACACCCAGCGGCAGTGTGCTGCCGCCGTCGCGGCGCAAGGGAGTCCGGAGGGCAGGGCTGCTTAGCCGTCCTGTCCGCTGGCCGCCAACCGGGCCTCAAGGTTGTTAAAGAAGACCGTGAGCATCAGTTCGAAGGCCTTCGTGGCTGCCTCCGGCTCGTTCATGACCACGAAGTCGAACTGGAGTCCGTAGAAGGTGGAGGTGAAGAGCCGCGCGTCCGTATCGGCGAATTCCTCCGGTATCCCCTGGACCATCAGCCAGTCGCGGGTCTTGTGGTGGAGCATCCGGAAGTGTTCCTGCGACGTTCCCCGCGGCTCGGCGGCAACGATGTCCTGCGCCGTCGCTTCAAATTCGAGCCGCGTGAGGTGCCGGTTGCGCTGCGCCATGGTCCACTGCCAGGAATCCAGCAGGAAGTCCCGCCAGGCGGCGCGGTCGATGTCCCGCACGTCGGTGTTGCGCATCCGGTCCAGCCGGGACTCGATGGAAACAACGATGTCGTTGATGAGCTGGTCGCGGCTTCCGAAGTGGTACACCAGCACGTAGGCGCTCATTCCCAGGCCGTCGGCCAGGCTCCGGAAGGTGAGCTCAGCCAGCGTCTTGTCCATCAAATAGTCAAGGATGGCGGCGAGGAGCTCGGCCTTGCGTTCGTGTCGTGTGGGGCGGGCCATAAGTCCAATCCTAGGTGGCGGCTCCATCCTGGAAGCCGGCATGCGAATGCCCGCCCGGGCAGGCCTGGGCGGGCATTCGGGGAAAGGGGTCAGACGCGGGTGAGCTCGTCGCCGTCGCGCACCTCGCCGGAAGCCGTTCCGTTGACGGCGCTGCTGGCGTCGCCGAACCGCTCGTTGAGGCGGGAGTGGCGCTGGCCGTAGGCGAAGTAGATCGCCATGCCGATGACCAGCCAAATGGCAAAGAAGATCCACGTCTCCACCGCAAGGTTGGTCATGAGGTAGAGGCACAACACTGCGGACACGATGGGCAGGACCTTCCCGAAGGGGACGCGGAAGGCGGGCTTCAGGTCGGGGCGCTTCTTGCGGAGCACCAGGATGCCGAGGCTTACCACCACGAACGCGGACAGCGTTCCGATGTTGATCATTTCCTCCAGCAGGTCCACGTTGGTCAGGCCGGCCACCAGTGCAACGGCGGCGCCGCAGATGACCTGGAGGCGCACCGGCGTCGAACGCTTCTCGCTGGTCCTGGACAGCGCCCGGGGCAGGAGGCCGTCGCGGCTCATGGCGAGAACCACGCGGGACAGGCCCATGAGGAGGACCATGATCACGGTGGTCAGGCCCACCAGCGAGCCGAAGGCGATGACCTTGGCGGCCGAGGTGTCGCCTACGGCTTCGAAGGCGGTGGTGAGGGTGGGGTTCTCGGCTTCGGCCAGCTGCGTGTAGGACACCATGCCGGTCAGGGCCAGCGAGACCAGGATGTAGAGCAGGGTCACCAGGGCCAGTCCGCCGAAGATCCCGCGCGGCAGGGTCTTCTGCGGGTTCTTCACTTCCTCGGCGGAGGTGGCCACCACGTCGAATCCGATGAACGCGAAGAACACCAGCGCGGCACCGGCAAAGATGCCCAGGGTGCCGTACTGGGCCGGCGCGGCCCCGGTCAGGAAGCCGAAGAACGACTGCTTGAGGACGTCGGCGGTACCCGTGCCGCCGGTGGGCTCAGCGGCGGGAACGAACGGAGCGTAGTTTTCGAACTTTACGTAGGTAAAGCCCACCACGATCACAAAGAGGACGACGCCGATCTTGATGAGGGTGAAGATGTTGCCTACGCGGGCGGACAGCTTGGTGCCAAGGACCAGCAGCACGGTGAAGACGGCGACGATCAGGAAGGCGCCCCAGTAAAGGTCAACCCCGCCCAGGGAGACCGCCGCCGGAATATCGGCGCCCATGAGGGCGAACACCTTGCTGAGGTAGATGCCCCAGTACTTGGCGATGACTGCCGCCGCGGTGAAGAGTTCCAGGATCAGGTTCCAGCCGATGATCCAGGCGAGGAGTTCGCCCATGGTGGCGTAGGTGAAGACGTAGGCGGAGCCTGCCACCGGGATGGCGGTGGCGAACTCGGCGTAGCACATGATGGCCAGCGCGCACGTGACCGCGGCGACGGCAAAGGACAGCGTCACGGCCGGTCCCGAGAAGTTGGCTGCCGCTTTGGCGCCCACGGAGAAGATGCCGGCGCCGACAGCCACCGCGACGCCCATGATCATCAGGTCCCAGGTGCTGAGGGAGCGCTTGAGCTTGCGTCCGGGCTCATCGGCGTCGGCCATCGACTGCTCGATGGATTTGGTCCGGAGAAGGTTCATAGGGGAATCACAATCCTGGTTTCGGCTGGAAACAGACCTCCTAACGCTAGTGTCCATCCACTGGACGGGCCGAATTGTTCCGAATGGTGAGATGCGCAATGTGCCAAACTTTGTTGCGGTGAACGCACTTGGGACCCTCCGGTTGGAGGGTCCCAAGCGTGCTTCGGCCGAATTACTAGGCAGGCCAGTCCATGAGGGTGGAGCGGATCAGGAACCGTTTGCCCTCCGGCGCCTCCACGGAAAACCCGCTTCCCCGCCCCGCCACCACATCCACCGTGAGATGGGTGTGGCTCCAGTAACTGAATTGTTCCCGTGACATCCAGAATTCCAGCGGCCGCGGTTCCAGTCCGTCGGAGAGGTCGAAGAGGCCCAGCAGGACGTCTGCTTCCGCGGTGATGAAGTCGCCCGCCGGGTAGCACATGGGCGAGGACCCGTCGCAGCAGCCGCCGGACTGGTGGAACATGAGCGGCCCGTGCTGGAGCCACAGTTTCCGCAGCAGCTGCACGGCGGCCGGGGTGAGCGCCACCCGGGAGAACTCCTCCCCGGGCAGCGTCACCGCGGCCTTCAGCGTGTCCGGCATCAGAACCTCAGGACCACGCGGCCGTCGATCTTGGCGTGCTTCATCTCGTCGAGCACCGCGTTGATTTCCGAGAGTTCCCGCACTGACACGGTGGGGTGGATCTTGCCCTGCGCGTAGAAGTCCAGCGCTTCCTCCATGTCCTGCCGGGTTCCCACGATCGAACCGCGGACCGTCAGGCCCTTGAGCACAATCTCGAAGATCGGTGCGGGAAAGTCGCCCGGCGGCAGCCCGTTGAACACGATCGTCCCGCCACGGCGTGCCATGCCGATGGCCTGGCCGAACGCTGACGGGTGCACGGCCGTGACCAGGACGCCATGGCAACCTCCGGTTTCGCGTTGGATGACTTCCACCGGGTCCTCGTGCAGGGCGTTGACCGTCAGTTCGGCGCCGTGGGCCTTCGCCAGCGCGAGCTTGTCGTCGGCAATGTCCACCGCCGCCACCCGGAGGCCCATAGCCACCGCGTACTGGACCGCGATGTGGCCCAGGCCGCCGATGCCGGAGATGGTGACCCACTGGCCGGGCTTGGCCTCGGTCATCTTCAGGCCCTTGTAGACGGTGACGCCGGCGCACAGCACCGGCGCCACCTCGACGGGGTCGGATCCCGCCGGTATGCGGGCGGCGAACCGCGAGTCCACCAGCATGTACTCGCCAAACGAGCCGTCCACGCTGTAGCCGGCGTTCTTCTGCGCTTCGCAGAGCGTCTCCCAGCCGGTGCGGCAGAACTGGCAGTCGCCGCAGGCGGACCAGAGCCAGGCGTTGCCCACCAGGTCACCGACGGCCAGGTCCGTGACGCCCTCGCCAAGGGCCACCACTTCCCCCACGCCCTCGTGGCCGGGGATGAAGGGCGGTGAGGGCTTGACGGGCCAGTCACCTTCTGCCGCGTGGAGGTCGGTGTGGCAGACGCCGGTGGTCAGGACCTTGACCAGTGCCTGTCCCGGACCGGGGGTGGGAATCTCGAGGTCCTGGACCTGGAGGTCCTTGCCGAATTCGGTTACTACTGCTGCTTGCATTCTCGTCGTCATTGGCGAAATCCTTGCGTCGTTGTAGCTGGGTTGGAGCGGGGGTGCAGCGGCGGCTTCTAGAAGAAGCCGAGCTTGTTTTCGTTGTAGCTGACCAGCAGGTTCTTGGTCTGCTGGTAGTGGTCCAGCATCATGGAGTGGTTCTCACGCCCGATGCCTGAGGACTTGTAGCCGCCAAACGCGGCCCCGGCCGGATAGGCGTGGTAGTTGTTCACCCAGACACGGCCGGCCTGGATTTCCCGGCCCGCCCGGTACGCGACGTTGCCGTTGCGCGACCAGACGCCGGCGCCGAGGCCGTACAGGGTGTCATTGGCAAGGCCCATGGCGTCGTTGTAGTCGCTGAACTTCGTCACGGCCACCACCGGGCCAAAGATCTCCTCCTGGAAGATCCGCATCTTGTTGTGGCCCTCGAAGACCGTGGGCTGGACGTAGAAGCCACCGGCGAGGTCGCCGGGCAGTTCGGCGCGGGCGCCGCCGGTCAGGACCTTGGCGCCTTCCTGCTTTCCGATGTCGATGTAGGACAGGATCTTCTCTAGCTGGTCGTTGGATGCCTGGGCGCCCACCTGCGTCTCGGTGTCCAGCGGGTTGCCCTGCACCATCTTCTCCACGCGGGCAACGGCGTCGGCCATGAAGGACTCATAAATGTCTTCCTGGACCAGGGCGCGGGACGGGCAGGTGCATACCTCGCCCTGGTTGAAGGCGAACAGCGCGAAGCCTTCCTGTGCCTTGTCGTAGAAGGCGTCGTTTTCCTGGGCGACGTCGTTGAAGAAGATGTTGGGGCTCTTGCCGCCGAGTTCAAGGGTGACGGGAATCAGGTTCTGGCTGGCGTACTGGCTGATCAGCCGGCCCGTGGTGGTCTCGCCCGTGAAGGCGATCTTGCGGATGCGGGGGCTGGACGCGAGCGGCTTCCCTGCCTCGACGCCGAAGCCGTTGACCACGTTAAGGACGCCGGCGGGGAGCAGGTCGCCGATGAGCTCCATCAGGACCAGGATGGACGACGGCGTCTGCTCGGCGGGCTTGAGCACCACGGCGTTGCCTGCGGCGAGCGCGGGAGCGAGCTTCCAGACGGCCATCAGGATGGGGAAGTTCCAGGGGATGATCTGGCCGACGACGCCGAGCGGCTCGTGGTAGTGGTAGGCGGTGGTGTCGTCGTCGAGCTGCGAGAGCCGGCCCTCCTGGGCGCGGACGGCGGAGGCGAAGTAGCGGAAGTGGTCCGCGGCCAGGGGCATGTCGGCGTTGAGGGTTTCGCGGATGGGCTTGCCGTTGTCCCAGGACTCGGCGACGGCCAGCATTTCCAGGTTCTCGTCGATCCGGTCAGCGATCTTGTTCAGGATCGCGGCGCGCTCGGCCACGGAGGTCTTGCCCCAGGACGGTGCAACCTTGTGCGCGGCGTCGAGTGCCAGTTCAATGTCCTCGGCTGTTCCGCGGGCCACCTCGCAGAAGGCCTTGCCCGTGACGGGGGTGACGTTTTCGAAGTACTGGCCCTTGACGGGGGCCACCCACTCGCCGCCGATCCAGTTGTCGTAGCGGTCCTTGAAGGTGACCTTCGAACCCTCGGTACCGGGCTGGGCGTAAACAGTCATTGCTAGCTCCTTTGCTGTGCATGGGGCGGAGGCCGGGTCATGGCGTCCGCCGTTGCACTCAGCGTAGGAGGGCAAAGGTTGCAGTCAGGTTGCGCCCCACCTGCCCCCTAACCTCGCAAGCTCGGCCAGGGAACCCTGCAGGCGTGGGCCCACATTCGCAACCACAAATACAACTCAGGCCCGGAGTTCGGCTTCCAGCCGCTCGAGGTCGGCGACGACGGCGGCACGCTTAGGCGAGCGGGCGGGCAGCAGTTTCAAGGCGGCACGGCGGACCCCGACGTCGTCCCTCGCCTCCGGCAGCTCCGCGTACCTGAGCAGCGTTTCGGCGCTGCCGTCGGTGAGGACGGCTTCCCGCATCAGGGATGAGACCCTGTCCCGAAGGTCGATGATGCCGGGGGCCTCGGACTTGGGCAGCACGGCGCCGCGGTAGATCTCGAGTGCGATCCGGTGGGCGCCGCGCTGCAGGCAGTTCAGGACCTGGCCGCTGTCCGGCACAAGGTCCATGGTGAGCTTGTACGGCCGGGACTCCGGCACGGCGGCCGAGTTGAGCTGCTGCAGGACCTTGCGCAGCCTGACCATCTCGGCGCGCAGGGTCATGGTGGAGCCGTCGCCCGGGTACAGGAGGACGCTGAGTTCCTCGGCGCTCAGTCCTTCGGGGTGCGAGCTCAGCAGGGCGAGGATTTCGCTGTGCCGGGCGGACAGCACCACGGTTTTGCCTTCGATGCTGAGGAGGGCCTGGTCGCGGCCCAGCAGCTGGAGGCTGTTGCGGTACAGGCTGCCTTCCTTCGCCCCTGCCCCCGGTGACCGGGAAGCGCTGCCCTGGCTCCGCCGTCGCGCGGGCCTGCTGGCCAGCGAGGCAGCCAGCTGCAGCCGTTCAACGCGCAGCTGCGCCTGCGCGGCGGCCACGGTCGCCTCGACGAGCGACAACGTGTGGGGTGCCACCGCCGTGGCCGTACCGGTAATGTCCACCACGCCCAGGACGGCACCGGAATCCGGATCGTGGAAGGGAACAGCGGTGCAGCTCCACGGATGGACCGTCCGCTGGTAGTGCTCGGCACCGGAAATCTGGATGCCGCGGCCCAGGGCCAGGGCGGTACCAGGCGCGCTGGTGCCAACGGTGGCTTCGGACCAGTCGGCGCCCGGGACGAACATCATGCCCTCGGCCCGGCGCTGCAGCGCGGGGTCCCCGTCAACCCACAGCAGCCTGCCCACTTCGTCGCCCACCGCCACCAGCAGGCCGCTGTCATGGCTTGGCTGCACCAGGAGTTTATTGATCACCGGCATGATGGCGGCCAGGGGGTGCTGCCTGCGGTAGTCGTCCAGTTCGTCCAGGTCCATGGCCAGCGGGGCCGCCGGGTTGTCCGGATTCGCCTTGAAGCCTGCCGACCGCTGCCAGGATTCGCGGATCAGTGCACGCAGGCCGGGCAGCTCAGGCGCATCGGCGAACGTGCCGCCGTCGAGCTGCTCGTGCGCGGCCAGGGCGCGGAGCTGCAGCGACTCGCCGGCGCCGGGCTGGGTGAGGTTCGTCATCGAACTCCTGGTTGCTGCAATCCGTCTGCAAGGGGCATGGCCGCATGCTGCCGGCCAAGGGGTGGTGGCCATTCTAGCGCGGCCCCCCTCCCCCACCTAGCCTTGGAGTTTTTGTCCACTTATGCAGGGTTGAAAGGCCTTTAACCCTGCATAAGTGGACAAAAACTCCAGCTGGGGGCGGGGTAGGTCAGCCGCGCGAGATGCGGATCATCTCCTCGCGCGGCACCACCTTGATGCGTTCGCGGACCACGTGGTCCAGGCCCTCGGGACCGGTCCAGGCCGCGCCGAGCTGTGCCTCGTGGGCGTCCAGCCGGTTCCAGCCCTCCCACGTGGTGTATTCGATGCCACGCTCTTCCAGCAGGTCGATGATGGCCTGGGGATCGGGATTCTGGGCCGGCGGCAGGGAAAGCCTGTCCTCAAGCAGGAAGCCGATGGTCTCCAGGGCGTCGCCCTTGGTGTGGCCGATCAGGCCCACCGGTCCGCGCTTGATCCATCCGGTGGCGTAGATGCCCGGCACCGGGTTACCCGCGGCGTCGAGCACGCGTCCGCCTTCGTTGGGGATGACGCCCCGCTTGGCGTCATACTCCAGCTCATCCAGGGCGGACCCGTGGTAGCCGATGGCCCGGTAGACCGCCTGGACGGGGTACTCGATGTACTCCCCGGTGCCTTTCACATTGCCGGTGCCGTCAAGCTGCATGCGCTCGAACTTGATGCCGCCCACTTTGCCCGGCGCCTCGGTGTCGGCAAGTATTTCCACCGGGCTGTGCAGGAAATGCAGGTGCAGCCGCCGGGACGAGGGGTTCTCCGACTCGGTGTGTTCCTCCACCAGCCAGTTGGTGAGGGTGTTCACCATGGTCTTGATCTGGTTGTTGCTGCGGATGGCTTCATCGGAGGCTTCGTCGAATTCGAAGTCTTCGGGGTAGAGCACAATGTCCACGTCGTTCATGTGGCTCAGTTCGCGCAGCTCCAGCGGCGTGAACTTCACCTGGGCTGGGCCTCGCCGACCGAACACGTGCACGTCCGTGACCGGGGAAGACTTCAGGCCGGCGTACACGTTCTCCGGGATCTCGGTGCTCAGCAGCTCTTCGGGGTGCTTGACCAGCATCCGCGCCACGTCCAGGGCCACGTTGCCGTTGCCGATCACGGCGATTTCCCTGGCGTCCAGCGGCCATTCGCGGGGCACGTCCGGGTGGCCGTCATACCAGGAGACGAAGTCCGCGCCGCCGAACGAGCCCTGCAGGTCGATGCCGGGGATGTCCAGGTCCGCGTCCTTGATGGCGCCGGTGGAGAAGATCACGGCGTCGTAGAAGGCGCGGAAGTCGTGGAGGGTGAGGTCCCGGCCGTAGGTTACGTTGCCCAGGAACCGGATGTCGCCGCGGTCCAGGACCTTGTGCAGGGCATTGACGATGCCCTTGATGCGGGGGTGGTCCGGGGCCACGCCGTAACGGATCAGGCCGTAAGGCGCCGGGTAGGCCTCGAAGAGGTCGATGCTGACCTCGAAGTCGCCGTCCTTGACCCCGCTGGACTTGGTCAGGATATCCGCAGCGTAGACGCCCGCCGGTCCCGCGCCCACAATGGCAACGCGGAGGGGACGGGAAGAGGTGGTTTCGCTGTGGTTGGACACCGGAAGCCCTTCTGAACTGATCATCTGATGCATGACGTCGCGCCGAACAGGTAGCGCACAGTCCCCTATTCTAGGCCTCAGCCGCTTTTCGCCAGCGGAACCACGTCGCCTTCCCGGTACAGCAGCGCCCGGAGCTCGGCTTCGGCGGAGTCCGGGCGTTTGGGGTCGATGGTTTCGCCCTCGTGGTAATGGTCCAGCACGCGCGGGTCCACGTAGCTCTTACGGGCGATGGACGGGGTGTTGCCCAGCACCTCGGACGCGTCAATCATGGCCCGGCTGATGGCGCGCTTGCGCTTGGCGGCCGTCCGCTGCGGGCCGGTCCGTGCCAAGCTGGCGGCCGCAGCCGCGGTTCCGCGCAGGGTCCGGAAGTCCTTGGCGGTGAAGTCCGAGCCGGTCCGCTCCTTCACGTAGGCGTTGATGTCCGCGCTGGTGACGGGACGCCAGCGCCGGCCCTCCTTGTACGCCAGGAGCCTGGCGTTCCCCCCGCGGCGCTTGAGCAGGCGCAGCAGGGCGGCGAGGTCAGCGTCGCGGATTTCCGATTCCCAGTCCTTGCCGCTCTTGGCCGGGAAACTCAGGTGGACCCGGTCCTTGCGCACCTGCGCATGGGCACACAGCAGGGTGGCCAGCCCGTGGCTGCCGTTCTCGTTCGTGTACCGTTCGGACCCCACCCGCAGGGACCCGCTGTCCAGCATCCTGAAAGCGCCGGCGAGGACCCGCTCGCGCGGGAACCCCTCCCCGCGCAGGTCCATGGTGACCCGGCGCCGGGCCGCGGGCAGCGATTCGGCCAGCTGCAGGGCGCGGTCGAACTTGACCCGGTCCTTCCGCTCCCTCCATTCCGGATGGTAGATGTACTGGCGCCGGCCCACGGCGTCCAGCCCGGTGGCCTGGATGTGCCCGTTCTCAAACGGGGCAATCCAGACGTCGGTCCAGGCGGGCGGGATGCCAATGCTCTCCAGCCGGTCCCGGACAGGGCCGGCCGGCAGCGTTGAACCGTCGAGGTCCCGGTAGCTGAAGCCCTTGCCGGCGGCGACACGGCGGTAGCCCCGGCCTGCGGCGTTGCTGCGGCGGAGCCTCACAGGGCCGTGCCCGGCCGCTTCACGAAAGTCATGAAAGCAAGCCTACTGACTATTTCCCGGATTGCATGTCCTGCCGGCTGGAATACCTGCCACTGAGGTGGTGTTATGGGTTTCGTGCCCTCTCCCGACGGATCGTCCTCCCCCAGCGCCCCGGCTCCCGCGGCTGCCCCCGGCCATTCTTCCCCGGCGGCGGGCCCCAAGGCAGTGGGCCGCAAGGCAGCGGGCCCCAAGGCAGTGGACAAGGAGACGACGGCGGGAGTCCTCTTTGGCATCGCCGCCTACGGGCTGTGGGGGCTGCTCCCGCTGTACTTCTTTGTGCTCATGCCGGCCGGCGCCGTCGAGATCGTGGCCAACCGGGTGGTGTGGTCGCTGCTGTTCTGCGCACTCCTCATCACAGTTACCCGCGCCTGGTCCGCCCTGGCCCAGGCCCTCCGGAACCGCGCCGTGTTCGGTTCCCTGGCGCTGGCCGCCCTCCTGATCGCCGTCAACTGGCTCACCTACACCTACGGAGTCACCACGGGACAGGCTGTTGAGGCGTCCCTGGGCTACTTCATCAACCCTCTGGTGTCCGTGCTGCTTGGCGTGTTTGTCCTGAAGGAGAAGCTGCGGCCGCTGCAGTGGGCCGCCGTCGGCATCGGGTTTGTGGCGGTGGGCGTCCTGACCTATTCCTACGGCAAGCTCCCGTGGATCGCACTGACCCTGGCGTTCAGCTTTGGCCTTTACGGTTTCGTCAAGAAACGGGTGGGGCCGCGGGTGGACGCCGTCACGAGCCTCAGCGTGGAAACCATGGTGCTGGCCCCCTTCGCGGCAGCCACCATGATCTTCCTGGCCGCGACCGGAGCCGACACGCTCACCACGCAGGGGCCCGGCCATTTCTGGCTCCTGGTGGCGTCCGGGGTGATCACCGCGGTTCCGCTGCTGTTCTTCGGCGCTTCCGCCCGCAGGCTGCCCATGACCACCATCGGCCTGCTCCAGTACTGCGCTCCCGTCCTGCAGTTCATCATTGCACTCGTGGTGTTCAGGGAAGCGATGACCGTGGACCGCTGGATCGGGTTCGGCGTGGTGTGGCTGGCCCTGGCCGTCCTGACCGTGGACATGCTGGGGACGGCGCGCAGGAACTCGATGGCCAAACGCGCAAAGCGGGGCACATGAGATCTCCTGCCGCGCGAAACACCAGGCGTACCCCGATCCGGATCGCCGTCGCCGCGCTCCTCGCCATGGCCGTCCTGGCGGCGCTGGTGCTGGTCACCAACCTCCCGTCCGGGGACCAGCCGCCCGGACCTGCCAGCCCTGAACCTTCCCCGCCCACCACATCGGCACCGGCCCCGGCTGCTGGGGGACCCGCGGTAGAGACGTCCAGCTTCTCGGGGTCAGGAGACGTGGCGGATGACGCGGCCATCTGGGTGGACTTTGCCAATCCGGCCAACAGCGTGGTGATCGCGGACAACAAGGCAGACACGGGCGGGGGAATCGGTGTCTTTGGGATGGATGGCACAATGATCCATTTCCGTCCGGACGGGAAGATCGGCAACGTCGACCTGAGGACAGGGTTCCCGCTGTCCGGGGAAGCGGCCGTGCTGGTGGGCGGAAACAACCGGACGGACGACACCCTGGCCCTGTGGACACTGGACCCACAGACCCGGGAACTTACACCCGTTGCGGCGGGCAGCATCAGGACGTTCGCGCCCAACTACGGCTTCTGCATGTACCGCAGCAGCGCCAGCGGCAAGTTCTACGCCTTTGTCACCCCGAACGAGGAAGGGCCCATCCAACAGTTCGAGTTGGTTGACGACGGCGAAGGCCGGGTGGAGGCGGAGCTCGTCAGGGAGCTTCCGGTCAGCAGCATCACGGAAAGCTGCGTGGCGGACGACGAGCTGGGGCACCTCTACGTCGCGCAGGAGGACGTCGGCGTGTGGAAGTACAACGCCGAACCCGATGCCGGTAAGCAACGGACCGCCGTGGACAAAGCAGGCGCAGGGCGGCTCGTGGCAGACGTGGAGGGGATGGGCATCAGCTACGGCCCCGGCGGATCAGGCCACCTCTTCGTGTCCAGCCAGGGCGACTCCACCATCGCCGTCTATGAGCGGTCCGGCGACAACAAGTTCGTCAAAAAGTTCAACGTCGGCGGGAACGGGGATATCGACGGCGTGTCCGGAACCGACGGCCTGGACGTGACGGCACTGGACGCCGGGCCGCAGTTCGAAGAGGGACTTCTGGTGGTCCACGACGAAGCGAACAGCGGCGGGACAACGTCCAACCT
Source organism: Pseudarthrobacter sp. NKDBFgelt (assembly GCF_046097905.1). NCBI lineage: Bacteria > Bacillati > Actinomycetota > Actinomycetes > Micrococcales > Micrococcaceae > Pseudarthrobacter > Pseudarthrobacter sp. NKDBFgelt. The sequence continues at coordinate 23,051 of NZ_JBJURL010000055.1, forward strand.
GAAGTACATTCCGCTTGCATCGGTTTTGGAGTAACAAAAACCCCAGGCCCCGGAAGCATGCTCTCCGGGGCCTGGGGCTGTGTGCGCCCTTGCGGGGGCGCTGGTTCCCTATGGCTGTTACGCGTTGGCCCTGATGGCGGCGGCGAGGACGTCCAGGCCGTCGTTGAGCAGGTCATCGGTGATGACCAGCGGCGGCAGCAGACGGATCACGTTGCCGTAGGTTCCGCAGGTAAGGATGATGACGCCTTCCTTCAGGCAGGCAGCGGCCACGGCCTTGGTCAGTTCCGGGTTGGGTTCCTTGGAGCCGGCCTGGACCAGTTCAATGGCCAGCATGGCGCCGCGGCCGCGGATGTCACCGATCACCGAGGAGCCGGCACCGCCGAGCTCGGACTGGAGCTCGCGGAGCCGGCCGGTGGCGAGTTCCTCGATGTGGCGGGCACGCCCGTTGAGGTTGTACTCCTCCATGGATCCGATGGACGCCAGCGCGGCAGCACACGCCACCGGGTTGCCGCCGTAGGTGCCGCCCAGGCCGCCCGGGTGGACGGCGTCCAGCAGGTCTGCCCGGCCGGTGATGGCGGACAGCGGCATGCCGCCGGCGATGCCCTTGGCCATGGTCAGGATGTCCGGGACAACGCCCTCGTGGTTGACGGCGAACCATTCACCGGTGCGGCAGAAGCCGGACTGGACCTCGTCCGCGATGAAGACGATGCCCTTTTCCTTGGCCCAGGCGGCCAGTGCAGGGAGGAAGCCCTCGGCCGGGACGATGAAGCCGCCCTCGCCCTGGATGGGTTCGATGATGATCGCGGCAACCTGGTCCCCGCCGATCTGCTTTTCGATCATGGTGATGGCGCGCTTGGCGGCCTCGGCACCGGTGATCTCCGGATTTTCCTCGCGGTAGGGGTAGCTCATGGGCATGCGGTAGACCTCGGGCGCGAACGGGCCGAAGTTGGTCTTGTACGGCATGGCCTTGGCGGTGAGCGCCATGGTGAGGTTGGTCCGGCCGTGGTAGGCGTGGTCGAAAGCCACGACGGCGTCGCGTCCGGTGGCGAGGCGGGCCACCTTGACGGCGTTCTCCACGGCCTCGGCGCCGGAGTTGAAGAGGACGGTGCGCTTCTCGTGGCTGCCCGGGGTGAGGCGGTTCAGCTGCTCGGCCACGGCCACGTAGCCCTCGTAGGGGGTGACCATGAAGCAGGTGTGCGTGAAGTGCTCCACGGCTTCCTTGACGGCCCCGACGACGGCGGGATCGGACGCGCCCACGCTCGTCACGGCGATGCCCGAGCCGAGGTCGATGAAGGAGTTGCCGTCGACGTCGTGGATGATCCCGCCGTCGGCGTCCGCAACGTAGACGGGGACGCTGGAGGCGACGCCGGCGGCGACGACTGCCTTGCGGCGTTCCGTCAGTGCCACGGACTTGGGGCCGGGGAAGTCAGCCTGGACCCGGCGCTTCTGCTCCAGGCGGAAGGTGATGTCTGATGCTGTGGTGGTCATGGGAAGGCCTTTCTTTGAAGCCTGGGGTTTGCTGCGGTGGGGAATTTAAGAGTCGAGGGCGGACATCACGTGCTTGATGCGCGTGTAGTCCTCCACGCCGTACATGGAGAGGTCCTTGCCGTAGCCGGACTGCTTGAAGCCGCCGTGCGGCATCTCGGCGGTGAGGAGGATGTGGGTGTTGATCCAGACGGCACCGAAGTCGAGGTCCCGGCTGAGCCGCATGGCCGTGCCGTGGTTGCTGGTCCAGACGCTCGAGGCCAGGGCGTAGTCCACGTCGTTTGCCAGCTCAACGGCCTCTTCCTCGGTGCTGAACTTCTGCACCGTGATGACGGGTCCAAAGGTTTCTTTCTGCACGATGTCGTCGGTCTGTTTGGCGCCGGTGACGATGGTGGGTTCGAAGAAGTAGCCCTTCTCCCCCGCCCGGTGGCCGCCGGTGACAATCTTGCAGTTGTCCGGAAGGTTCTCCACCACGGAGCTGACGGCGTTGAAGTGGTTGATGTTGTTGAGCGGGCCGAAATAGTTGTCCTCGTCGTTCTGCGAGCCCGTGTGCAGGGTCCTGGTGTGCTCCACCATGGCCGCCACGACGTCGTCGTGCACGGAATCCTCCACCAGCACCCGTGTGATGGCAGTGCAGTCCTGCCCGGCGTTGAAGAACGCGAATTCGGCAATCGCCGCCGCGCTCTTCTTGATGTCGGCGTCCTTGAACACAATGGCCGGCGCCTTGCCGCCCAGCTCCAGGTGCGCGCGCTTGAGGCCCTTGGCCGCCCCCGAGGCCACCGCGATGCCGGCGCGGACGGAGCCGGTGATGGACACCAGGCCGGGGACCTTGTGGTCCACCATCATGGCGCCGGTCTCGCCGGTGCCCAGCACTACGTTCAGGACGCCGGCCGGGAAGATTTCACCGGCCAGGCGGGCCAGCACCAGGGTGGATTCAGGCGTGGTGTCCGAGGGCTTCAGCACCACGGTGTTGCCGGCGGCCAGTGCGGGACCGATCTTCCAGATGGCCATCAGGAACGGGTAGTTCCAGGGTGCCACCTGGGCCACGACGCCGATGGGCTCGCGGCGCACGTAGGAGGTGTGGCCTTCGAAGTATTCACCGGCGGACTTGCCCTCGAGGATGCGGGCCGCGCCGGCAAAGAACCGGAGCTGGTCGGCGCCGGCGGCCACTTCCTCCGACGCGATCAGCGAACGCACCTGTCCGGTGTTGCGGTGCTGGGCCTCCACGAGTTCATCGCTGTTGGCCTCGACGGCGTCGGCGAGCTTGAGGAGCATGAGCTGGCGCTGGCCCGGGGTGACGTGCTTCCAGGTTTTGAAGGCGTCCTTCGCCGCGGTCATGGCAGCGTCTACATCGGCCTGCACCGAGACGGGCGACTGCGCCACGACCTCGCCGTTGGTGGGGTTCACGATGTCCAGCAGGGCGGTGCCGGCAGGAGTGACGAACTTCCCGTTGATGAAGTTCTGCAAGGTTTGGACCACGGTGTGCAACCTCTTTCGTTGGGGCCGTCCGCGCCCGGGCTGAATTCAGGGCGGAGGGATGGAACTGCCTAGAGCCTATGCCAGCACCCCTGCCCAGTGAATAGCCACCTGCACACCCTTCATGAACCTGTTTAGTGCGGTTGCCCAGCACCCCTTTATCCTTGATCCATGGCCATTTCCCTCGCCGCCCTCCTGGGTGTGAACTCCCTGAAGCTGACCAAAGCCGGGCTCGCGGAAACCACCTGGCACCAGGACATCAACTGGGTGGCAGTGACCGAACTGGAGGATCCGCACCGCTTCATCAACGGCGGCGAACTCATCCTCACCACCGGCCTGCGGCTGCGGTCCGCACCGGAACAGCGGCGCTTTGTCCGGCAGGTGCAGCGGGCCGGCGCGGTGGGCATCGGCTTCGGTGTGGGGCTCTCCCACGAGACGGTCCCCCCGGCCCTGCTGGCGGAAGCCAACCGCTGGGGACTGCCCGTGGTGGAGGTCCCCTACGAGACGCCCTTCATCGCCATCGGCAAGCTCGTGGCCGACGCCCAGTCCGCGGACCACTACGCAAAACTTGAACGGCTGATCGCCGGGCACCAGGTGCTGGCACGGGCGCTGCTCACCGGCGGCGGGCTCGCCGAACTCCTCAAGCACCTGGGCGGCATGCTGCGCACCGACGTTGCCCTGACCCAGTTCACGGCACAGCTCTACAACAGCAGCAGCGAACCTCCCTCAGCGGACACCTGGTCCTCCTACCCCGTCCCCACCGGCCGGCGGGACGCCTGCACCCTGTGGGTCCGCCAGCCATTCGAGGATTCAGGCATCATCGGCTACGCCCAGAACCTGATCAGCGTGGAGCTGAACAACATGGTCAAGCAGCGCCAGGCCCAGCGGGCATTGTGCGGCCAGGTCCTCGAGGACGTGATCCACGGGGCCCTGGAAACCAGCGAGGCCCAGCGGCGCCTGGCGGGCGTGGGCGTGAACAGCACCCGCAAGAACGTGGTGCTGCTGGCCGTCTCCGCCGCACACAACAAAGCCCTGGTGAGCACCTCGGTGCCGCGCGAACTGGAGAACGCCGTGGCCGCCGTCGTCGGCAAGGACCTGGTGCTGGTGATTAATGACGACGGCGGCGGCGCACCTGCGCTGGCCCGCAAGCTGAGCGACCACCTCGCCGAGGCGGGCCTCCATGCGACCATCGGAATCGGCGGGGCGTACACCAAGCCGAACGGCCTGCGCTGGAGCTACTTCGAGGCCCGGGATGCCGCCAGCCACGGTTTGCCCGTCAACGAACCGGAGCGGCTGAGCCTCACGTCGCTGCTGCTGGCCAGCGAGGACGTGCCGCTGGCTGACATGGCCAACGAGTCCCTGAACCCGCTGCGTACCTTCGATGCCGCGCACGGTTCGGAACTGATGACCACCCTGGAGAGCTACCTCAACAACAACGGCTCGGTGGCCGCCGTCGCGGAGGAACTCACGCTGCACCGGAACACCGTCCGCTACCGGCTGGCGCAGATCACCGAGCTGACCGGGTACGACCCCGCCGTCACCACGGACCGGGTCCAGCTCTGGCTGGCCCTGGCCGTGGCCCGGCTGGGCGCGCGGCAGGGCAAGTAGCCTCGGCGTCGGGAGCGCCCGGGGCCTAGAGAACCCCGCGCCGCAGCAGCTCGCGGGATTTCCTGCGCACTTTCAGGTACTTGGCCTCGGCCGCGGCCATCTCTTCGGCCTGGAGCGTGCGCAGCGCGGTCAGCGCCGCCGCCTCCGGGGCGGCCATTTCAGTGTCCGAACCGATGGCGCCCAGCAGGTCGCGGGCTATGACGGCGTCGTGGAAGTTGCCCAGGATTTTCTGTTGCCGCTGCGCCGCCTTGGCCACTTTCCGGGCGCGCTTGCCGCGGACCAGGGCTGCCGTTTCCGCCACGTGCCGGAGCCGCTTGGCATCCTTCCGTACCTGGTGGAGGGCGTTTTCGTGGTCCGTCCCCCGCCCGGCACGCGTTGCCGCCTTGTGCGAGCGCCGCAGCCGCCTGGCGGACTTGTCCACTGCTTTCGCGGACTCCCGGCGGCCCCGCGCCACGGCCTCCGACCGGACCGGTGGGGCGTCCCGGAAGGCCTCGAGGTCGTCCAGGAGCCGGAAGTAGCGGTCCGAACGCAGTGCCTCCTGCAGATGCCGGTACCCGTCGTCGAACGCGCCGCCCACCTTGCGCTCCACCCGGTCACTGGCGGCGGCAACCCCCTGGGACGGCGGCAGTTCACCCAGGTGCCCGCGGAGCCTGTCCAGCAGGACCTCGGCGTCCCGCGGGCCGCCCAGCACCTGGCCCAGCCACTTCAGTTCGTCCCGCACATGCCGCACCGGGCGGGCGGAGTAGAGCTTGCGGTAGGCCGCGAGCGCGGAACGGATCCGCCGGACCGCTGAGCGCATGTTGTGCACGGACTCGGGTTCCTCCAGCCGGACCCCCGGATCCTGTGCCAGGACTTCCTGGATCTGCGCGGCGACATACACGGTGACGACGGCGGCCGCTGGCGCTTTCTTGCCGGCAGCAAGGTCCGGGGTGCTTCCGTCCGGGGTGCCGCCCTGCTGGGTGCTTTGGCCGCCCGCTTCGCCCCCGAGGGCGCGTTGCAGCCGGATCCATCGTTTAGTTTACCGGCCCCTGCCTAATCTTGTCGAAAGGGGCCCGCGTCATGCGTGGAGGC
>NZ_JBJURL010000056.1:0-28450 GCF_046097905.1 Pseudarthrobacter sp. NKDBFgelt
GGCATCTCGGCGCGCTTCCTTGCAGGCGGTGCCGCCGGCGGCCGGCGGCACCGCCTGCAAGGGAGCGCGCCGAGATGCCGACCCGCAGCCGGCGGTCGTACACAGTGCGTTGGGCGGGTTCAAGGGCGAAGCCGAGGTCGACGTCGTCGTGCACGTCCGGGTCGTGGCGGTGGACCCGGCCGCGGACCCTTACCCAGTCCGCACGCAGGAAGGCACAGTTCGAGCCGAAAGGTGGCCAACGGCCCATGGCGGCGCCCATGAAGAGGAAGTAGGCCTGCATATAGCCGAGCCCGGCAAGCCGGGCCCTGACCGGACCGGCGTCGTAAAAGTCACCCGGCCCGGTCAGGAGCGCCACGTCCGAATCGAGCGTGAAGCGGTGGGCGATGCGTTCCAGCCAGTCGTGCGGCGGAACGGTATCGGCATCGCAGCGGACAATCACGTCGCCACGGGCGGCGTCGTAGCCGGTGGAAGCTGCGGCAGCGATCCCCGGTGCTCTCTCGCTGAACACCCGTGCACCATACCCGGCCGCTACCCGCGCGCTGTCATCGCTTGAGTTGTTGTCCACCACGATGACCTCCAGCGGAGTCACTGTCTGGGCATTGAGGGCTTCCAGGCAACGGGACAGGGGGCCGGCGTCGTCCTTGCATGGGATCACGACGGACAGGGACAGATTCACGGTCTGAGTATGTCAACTATTGCTGTCCCGCAGCGAGACGGCCGGCCCCGGCTGAGGAATGGAGAGCAACCGTCACGACCCGCCCGGAGAGTCACAAAGCGGGGCCATCGATGACCGTGCCAGTGGGCTCCGGCCGGGTTGCCGCACTCAAGGTCCGGCTTTTCCGTGCAGACAGCCCTCCTGAACTGATATCCAAGGCTGCTTTTATCTGAGATCTGTTCCGGTCAGGGCGGCGCCTGGAGGCGGGCCTGAAACAGCTAGCCGGCCTCGGGGGTCCCGGCGTCCGGTCCGTGGTGAGGGGGCGGGGGATGGGGATGTTCGCGGAGGTAGGAGTCCAAGGTGCGGGCGAGCCTGTCGACGGCTTCGGAGGTGTTCCGCGCCTCCGTCTCCGGCCAGCTGGCAAGGGCGCGCCGCAGCAGCGCTGACCGGCTGTCCCCGGTTTCCTGCAGCTCGGCGAATCCGGCAGGGGTAAGCGTGATCAGCTGTGAGCGTCCGTCCCTGGGGTCGCGGCGGCGGACGGCGAGACGGCGCTCTTCGAGGTCGGCGATGTGGCGGCTGAGTACGGGGGCACCGACCCCGAGGTCCGTACAGAGGTCCCGGGCGCGGCATTCCCCTGACTCAGCGAGCAGGCGCATCACGGCCTGCAGGGCCGCACCCGGCCGGCCGGGCCCCAGGCTGGCAACGGTCAGGCGCCGCAAAACCCGCTGGAGGGTACCGATTTTTTCTTCCAGGGCCGCAACGGTTGCCTCCTGCAATGTCATGGTGCTCTCGCTATCCTTTCGGAAGGACTCGGGTGGCCTGCCGCGGGCCTCTTCAGGGCGGTGGCCGGTCGGGGGCCATGTCGCGGCAGGCGCTGGAGACGTCGTGTCAGTCGCGGGTGCTGACCAGTTCCGGGGCTGACGGTCCGGCGGGGGCAGGCGCGGCCGGGAGTTTGGCGCCTTCAACGTCGACGTCGGGCAGGATGCGGTCCAGCCAGCGGGGGATCCACCAGGCCTTCTCGGCGAGAAGGTGCATCGCTGCGGGGATGATGGTCATCCGGATCAGGAATGCGTCCACCAAAACGCCGAAGGAGAGGCTGAACCCGATCGGGCGGACCATGGTCAGTCCGGAGAAGATGAAGCCTGCGAAGACGGCGGTCATGATGATCGCCGCGGCGGTCACGACGCGTGCACCATGGCTGAAGCCGGTCCGGACGGCGCTGCGGGCGTCTTCTCCGTGGATGTGGGATTCGCGCATGCCCGAGACGAGGAAGACCTGGTAATCCATGGCCAGGCCGAACAGCACGCCGATGAGGATGATCGGCAGGAAGCTCAGGACCGCCGCCGGGTTATGGACCCCGAAGATCTCGCCGAGCCAGCCCCACTGGTAGACGGCGACGATGGCGCCGAAGGTCGCTGCCATGGAGAGCAGGAACCCGCCCGTTGCCAGCAGCGGGACCAGGATGGAGCGGAAGACGAGCAGCAGCAGCACCAGGGAGAGTCCGATGACGACGCCCAGGTACAGGGGAAGGGCGTTGAACAGTTTTTCGGAGACGTCGATGTTGGCAGCTGTCTGGCCGGTCAGGCCGATGCTCACCCGGGTGTCCGTTTCGATGTCCGAGGCGGCGCTGCGCAGGTCGGCGACGACCTGTTCGGTGCTGGCGCTGGCTGGTCCCTCGGCCGGGATGACCTGGAAGATCGCGGTCCGGCCGTCCTCGCTGAGGAGGGCGGGCAGGGCTGCGGTGACGTTTTTTACGTCCCGGAGCCGGTCCGCAACGTCGTACTGCAGTTTTTCTGATTCGGCGGCGCTTAGCCCTGCCGGGAGTTTGCCGACGGCGATGATCGGGCCGTTGACGCCCTCTCCGAAAGACTCGCCAAGGGTGGAGTAGGCCTTGTAGGCGTCGGAGTTCACCGGCTCGGTGCCTCCGTCGGGCAGGGCTACCCGGAGCTGGGCCGCCGGGAGGGCGGTGATAGCCAGTGCCAGGACAGTAACGGTTAGAACGATGATGGGATGACGGGTCACGAACGCGCCCCAGCCATGGCGGCTGTGTTCCTGATCCTCGGCTTCTTCGAGGGCTTCGGGAGATGTCCCGGCCCTGGCAGCTTTCTCGGCAGCGGCCGCGTTCGCGGTGCGGGCCTTGTCCCAGGCCCGTTTGGACAGGACCCGGGTTCCGATGAATCCGAGCATTGCAGGGGTCAGGGTCAGTGCGACGAGCACGGCCAGCGCGACGGTACCGGCACCTGCCAGGCCCATGATGGTCAGGAACGGAAGGCCGGGTACGGCCAGGGCGGCAAGGGCGATGACGACGGTCAGGCCGGCGAACAGCACCGAATTTCCCGACGTACCCGTGGCCCGGGCCACGGATTCCTCCATGGCCATCCCGTGCAGCAGCTGGGACCGGTGCCTGTTGACGATAAAGAGTGAGTAATCGATGCCGACAGCGAGTCCGAGCATCAGGGCCAGGAATACCGACACGGACGCCATTTCAATCACACCGGAGAGTGCAAAGGTGGCACCAACACCCACGGCCACGCCGATGATGGCCATCAGTAGCGGCAGGCCGGCAGCGACCAGGGTTCCGAGCATGACGATCAGGACCAGGGCAGCGACGCCCACACCAATGATTTCGGCGGTGCCGAGGACTTCGGAGACATCCTGGGTGATGCTCTGGCTCAGGTACACCTCCACCCCTGAAGCGGAGGCCGCCAGGATGGTTTCCTTCACCTCTTCGCGGACTTCGGGCGCGACTTCATAGATCGACTGGGTGAACTGGATCTGTGTGACGGCTGATGTTCGGTCTGCAGAGACGGTCCGCATCCCGGCTGAGGCGTCCAGCTTGCGCTGGCCCAAAGCCAGAGCTTCCTCGTTGGCGGCGATTTCCTTCGCACCGGCGTCCAGCTGTTCACGGGCTGTTTTCAGCTGGGCGAGGGCCTGGTCCATGCCGGGGACCCCTGCGGCAGCAGCAGCGTCCAACTGGGCCTGCTGCGCGTCCAGCTGCTGGAGGCCCTCAGTGATTTGCTTTTTGGCCGCGTCCAGCTGGGCCTTGCCCTCGGCGAGCTGGGCTGCTCCGGCATCGATCTGGTCTTGGAGCTCGAAAGGGCTGGCAGCTGACTGGACTTCCGGAATGTCCTTCAGCCGGTCCAGGGCATCTCCGATGGCTTGTTCCTGGGCGGGCGTGAAACTGCCGGAGCCGGCGTGGAAGACCACCGCACCGCTGCCGCCGGCTGCCTCGGGCAGTTCCTCTTCGAGCTGGTCCAGGACGCGCTGGCTTTCGGTGCCCGGAATGCTGAAGTTGTTGCTCATGGTGCCCTGGAACGCGACAGCAGCGCCGCCGGTGCCCAGTACCACGGCTGTCCATACAGCCAGGACCCACCAGCGGCGCCGGTAGGCCAGCCGGCCCAAGTGGTAAAGCAGGGATGCCATAGATTTCAGCCGTTCTGATAAAAGGTTGGACTAACGGGGGTTGGGCTATTGGGTGAAGCCGTGACGCAGGTAACCGACCACGTCGACCAGGAGCTGGCGCAGCAGCGTCAGGGACTCCTCGGTAACATCGCCGCCGGTGCGGCGGTACCACTGGGACAGCGCGGCTTTCCCCGAGGAGAGGACCGAGCCGACCAAGGCACTGGCATACAGGGGGTCGTGGTCCGCTCCCGGGCGTTGACTGATCGCGGTGACCAGCCTGTCGGCGCAGTTCTGCCATCCTTGGAGCTGGAACCGGTTCATCTGCGCATCAGTCCCGGCCAGGCCGTATACCTCGGCCATCGCGGCCAGGTGGATCGGATCCGCAAGGGCGATCAGCACCTCGTACATCGACTCGACCAGCGGCTCTTCCGCGGGGCGGGACAGGAACTGGTCAGCCGCATGGTCCAGGAAGTCCTCGATGCTGACCACAAGGGCTGCCTCACGGCTGGGGAAGTAATTGAAAAACGTCCGCCGTGACACCCCGGCGGCCGCGGCAATGTCGTCCACTGTAAACCGCCCAGGGCCCTTGACGCGGACCAGATTCATCGCCGTCTCCACAATGGCGCTGCGGGTCGCGGCTTTGTTCGCTTCCCATCCGGGCTGGACGGAGCGGACCGTCTCCGGAGAAGCACTCATGGAAAAAAGCCTACCCGCAGGTTTGCACGGGGTGCAAACCTGCGGGTAGGCTCCGGTGGCCTGACTTACCGGCCGGAGCTGGCCGCCTGGGCCGGGGCATCGTTCTCGGCGTCGTCAGCGGTAATCAGGATGTTGCCCTCGGAAATCGATTCTGACAGCACGTCATGTTCGACGGCGGTGGCCAACGGCTTCTCCTTGACAAAGCACAGCAGCACTGTCGCAATCAGCGCCAGTGGAACCATCCAGACGAAGATGGGTGTCAGGGCGTCGTTGTAGGAGGAGATGATCGCCTCCTTGACCGGGGCCGGCAGGGCGTTCACCACTGCCGGTGTCAGCGAGTTGGACCCTCCGGGCGCGCCGCCCCCTGCGGCCGCGGCCGGGAGCCGTTCAATCAGCAGATCATGCAGGCGGTGCGCGAAGAGACTTCCCACAACAGCTGATCCCAGGGTGGCGCCGATCTGGCGGAAGAAGTTGTTCGATGCTGTTGCCGTGCCGACCTCACGCAGCGGGAAGGAATTCTGGACGATCAGGACCAGGATCTGCATGTTCAGGCCCAGGCCCAGGCCCATGACGGCCAGATAGGCACAGATCTCCCACAGCGGCTGCTCCGGTTTGAGGGTGGAAAGCAGCGCCAATGCCACCGCCACGATGACACCACCGGCGATCGGCATCCATTTGTACCGGCCTGTCCTGCTGACCAGCTGCCCGGACACCACCGAAGCCACCAGAAGGGCTCCCATCATCGGGATCATCAGCAGCCCCGAATCGGTGGCGTTGACACTGAAAGCCATCTGAAGATATGTCGGAAGGTAGCCAATGGCGCCGAACATCGCAACACCAATGAGCAGGCCGGCGATGGTGGTGAGGTTGAAGTTGCGGTCCTTGAACAGGTGCAGGGGAATGATCGGTTCGGCCGTGTGCCGCTCCACGAGGACAAAAGCCACGGCGGCCAGGATGGTGCCGGCGATCAGAGCCAGGATGATGGGATCGTTCCACTCATACTTGCTTCCGCCCCAGGTGGCAAACAGCACCAGGCAGGTCGTTGCAATGGCGATCAGCACCATGCCGCCCAGATCCAGACGGGGTTTCCCGCTGCGCCTGGGGAGTTTGAGGAAGAACGCAGCGCCGGCCAGTGCCAGCAGGCCCAGCGGAATGTTGATCCAGAAGACCCAGCGCCAACCGGGGCCTTCGGTGAACCAGCCGCCCAGCAGCGGTCCGGCAACGGAGGAAATGGCGAAAACGCCGCCCATGACGCCCATGTATTTGCCGCGTTCGCGGGCCGGAACGACATCTGCGATGATCGCCTGGGACAGGATCATCAGGCCACCGCCACCCAAACCTTGGATGACGCGGGCGGTGATGAGCACACCCATGTTCTCTGCCAGCGCGCCGACCACAGAACCGGCCATGAACAGCACTATGGCGGCCATCAGCAGGGCTTTACGGCCCATCAGGTCGCCGAGTTTGCCGTAGACAGGCATGGTGATGGTCGAGGCGAGGATGAACGCGGTGATCACCCAGAGCATGTCGCTCACGCCATTAAGTTCCCCCACGATGGTGGGCAGCGCGGTGCTGAGTACCGTCTGGTTCAGCGCGGCCAGGAGCATGGAAAGCATCAGCCCGACGAACAGAAGGATAATGTGCTGCTTTCCTTCAGGCGCGGCCTGTCGGGCAGGAATGTCGGTCATAAAAGTTTCCTTTGAATTTGGCGAAGAAGATCCAGAGAGGGATCAAGGTCCTCCGGCCTGAGGCCCCGGACAGGGTCGTAGGCCGGGGAAGTGAGATTAAAGCGGACAGGGACGCCGGCGATCATGACAAGCATCCGCGCAGTATCGTCAGCGTCGAAGCCCCCGGATCCGGCGGCCCATGAGGGATCACCGGCGAGCACGCCAGCCACAGCCTGGCAGACCAACGCCTCAGCTTTGACCATGTATTCCATCTGACGCTGGGCCAGATGAGGATACGCGGCCATGAGCTGACTGCGTCGCAGTGCATCAGTGCTCCCCAGAGCCGTCCGCGCCACCGAAACCAGCAGCCGCGAAACCTGCCCTACCAGATCACCCCGGGGAGACAGCTGGGACACCAGCTGCGGATCCAGTACAGGCTCCTGGAGGCCCAGGACGGCATCCTCCTTGGCCCGGAAATAATTGAAAAATGTCCGGGGTGATACGCCGGCGCTGTCCGCGATGGCCTCGACCGTCGCCTGCTCAAGCCCACGCTCCAAGGCCAGCGACGCAGCCGCCTCATGGAGGGCAGTCCACGTTTCGGCTTTTCGACGCTCCCGCAGGGAGGGAACCGCAGTTTTGGTCATGCCATAAATAATTGCACAAGTGCACGTCTTTCAGAAATGCACACTTGCAGTTCTGCAAGGAGAAGAAGACTGGGCGCAGGCGCGAAATGGAAATTGCGAAGCCATGACAGGGGCAGACCGGCAGGCTCGCTCTCCAGGACGGAGCGGAGAGGGGCAATGGCTTCCGGGCGCGCGGAACGCCGGGCTTTTCGTCCCGAATGTACGCTCCAACACGAAGTGGCAGGTGGATCTGGAGGGCAACGGCCCAACACTGCCTGGGAAGGGGCCGGTATCAATAAGCCCCTGCACAGCCGGCCACCATCAGAGTCCACCCACTAGCTGCCATCCCGCACCCGGCAAGAAGAAGGAAACTGTCCGTCGATACCAGCGCTTACCTGCGGGTACATCGATCGCGCGATAGCGTCTTTACGACCAGATCATGAAGGACAGAACACTTGAAATTGAACGCTTACATCTCCAGTGCCTCTGATGGGCTCTTCACCGTCAAGACACTGCAGTTGCCGGAACTGACTGCTCACGCCGGCACAATAGACGACATCCCTCATGCTTTACGTTGCGCCGCTGCTGCCATATGCGGCCAGCCGCCCGAAGACTTCGAGATCATCACCGACTTCTAACCTTTCCCCGAATTCGCCTGGACTGAACCCCCGGTTCCCAGTCGCGGGAGTCCCTGACGCTACACCCGCGGCTGAGGTATTCCGTCTCAAATCGAGAGGCAGGGTGCGTTACGTCGCCTCCAGAATGACCCAGCCATCGGAGCGCGTGTAGGCGGCGAGGACCCTACCTCCACCGAAGACGGGAATCGGGCCAGGCGAATACAACACCTCCGCCCTGGTGCACTCCAAACCCCTCAAAGCTTCTGCCGCCTTAGCCAGGACGGCACTGAAGTCGCTCCCTTCCACAGCGAAACATCCGGCACCAACGCCGGTGAAATACTCAAGGAAGTACGGCATAGCCCACAGTGTGGCAGCCCGAAGGCACGCGGCTAAGCCCGGGCGGTCCAAGTGGTCTTCCTGTGGATTCCGTTCCTAAGTGGCCGGCCCCGGGCCGGGGTGGGGTTCTGCAGATGGCTTCTGAGCACTGGCTGGTCCGGCCTCCTCTGCACAAAGGCCGATTCTGCTCCTTGTCCCTATCCTCAAAGTAGCCAGGCACAGACGCCCCTGTTCATTTGAGGAGCGGGGGTACCTGACGGTAAACGGTGCCGCGTGGACAGGGCCCGGAGTCGGGGATGAAGTGATCGGCGGGTTCTGGCAATGACGTGTGCAGACGACTTCTGACATTCCGTGCAGACGACTTCTGAAAACGACATCCGGTACCAGAACTGAAGGCTTTCCGGGGTGTGAATGAAGGCCTCCACGATCCATCCCCGGTAACGACTGGTTTGGGCGTAGTTGGAGTGGCCGGCCGGGTATAGGAGGGCGATGTCGAGATCCGAGGTTGAGGTTGCTGTCCCGGTAGCGGCACTACCGCCAAGGATCGACGCGCATGCCCCAGGATGTTCCTCCTGAACGAAGGCGCGTGCGATCTCCTGAATGCTTTGGTGTTCTGCCAAATCACTTCTCCGTCAGTGCGATGATCGCGGTCTACTTGCCTGTTTTCCGGGCGATGATCGTATAAGTACACGGCACGAGGTCACGTTCGGCTTCTGGCCAGGCGAAGCCTCCTTCCACCTCCACCATCCGGGGGGCGAACTTCCACGGAAGCGTCCTGCCCTCTTCCACACGAAGGATCTGCAGCTCCGCCGTGATGAGAGAGTTGATGATCTTGGAGATGGGGTGCGCCCATTGGTATGTACGCGAATGAGCCACCTTGCCGTCACCCGCATACGTCGACTCGTCATTCCACAGCTGCGCTTCGCCGTTACCGAAGTACGGATAGCGGAGCTGCAGTCCATCGGCGTGCTCGTCCACGCTGTAGAGAGCGGGGTGCCCGTCGCGGATGTAAAACATGCCCCCGTTCCGGAGGAGCCCTGCTACCTGGTTTGCCCAGCGGTCCAAGTCAGGCAGCCAGTTGATGGTGCCGATGCTGGTGTAGACGAAGTCGAAGTCACCGTCGACGGCAGTACGGGCATCGAGAACGTCGGTTTCGACCCACGTTGCCGCGATGCCCAGGCGTTTGGCCAGGCTGGCCGCTGAGGCCAAGGCGCGAGGGGAAAAGTCCACGCCGGTGACTCGGGCCCCTGCCTTGGCGAGAGAGAGCGTGTCGGTGCCGATGTGGCACTGGAGATGACACACATCCAACCCCGAGACCGTTCCCTCGGGGAGGAATGGTGCCAGTGCAGCCAGGTCCGTCCTGACAACGCTGGTCAGGTGATCGGGATCGTCCAGGTCCCTGATTTCATAAGCCTCTTCATGCAGCGGGACCCTGTCTTCCCAGTTGTCGAGGTTGCTCGCGCGTGCAATATCCCAGTCGACTAAAGTGCGCTTGTCAGCCATGCGAGCGAGTCTACAGCGTTGTATGTCAACATCTCCGGGGTCCCAGTTCTAAGGAATTGGGACGCGGCTGAGTGCGCACCCATGAGAACCGCCACGAGCCCTCGTGCTTGACCAGTATGGACCGTCGCGTTATCTTGATAACAAGACGTCAAGATAACTCGATCATGGCGCTAAGGGAGGACACGATGTTGCAGATAAAACTAGGGGAGTACCGAATCGTTGACCCCGCGATGGATCCGTTGGGAAGGGCTGCGGTCGGAGCATCCCCCGATATGTCCGAGAAGGATGCCTGGGAAGCAGGACGAGGGTGCTGGGTGATGAAGGCCAGTAGGGCCATCGAAGAGGATGAGGTGCGAATTGTGAACTCGAAGGGCACGATCCTTGCTGTTGCCAAGGTGCGAGGACTTATCAAACATGACAATCGCCTCGAAGTCGTTGGAGATCTGCTTGAGGGAGATTCGCGTGTGGGAGAAACTGTTCAACTAAATCGGGCGCAAAACCCTATCTCTTACGTGTAGTGGCTTGGCAACTCCAAGGAAGGGCCGCCCAGATGACCCCGGCGGCCCTTCCTCGATGCGGCACTTCATCAGGCGCCTATGTATCTCCACACATACGATTGGGGCCGTGGAAACTATCACCTGTGCTGTTGACCAGCTTCGCGACAGCGCCCCTAACATCTTGACCTGTTCTTTGCCCTCGAACGATCCGTCCTGGGCGGATGTGTTCTCTGCTTGGGGCACGGTAGGCGCAACCGCTGCCGCCGTTGTCTTTGGTCTGTTTTCTCTTGGATTTTCACTGCATGAACGCAAGCTCAGGAGGACCCAAGAGGCGGCAATAGCGGTGCAGGCAGCGGCCGACCGTCAAGCGGTCATCCGCAGTCAAGCGGAACGTGTGGCCTGTTGGCTTCAATGGGAGAAGGCTGAAGACCCCACATTTGTAGGCCTTCCTGGCAAAGCGTTTCAGTACCACGGGGCCAAATGGCAGATCGTGGTTCAAAACGCATCGGACCAACCGATTTGGGAAGTTGGTATTACTCACTGGTCGTTGGGCACTTCAGAGTTCAGTCAGATACCCGTAGTGGCTGCGGGAGCTATCAGAAGCTTCGAAGTGAAGCCAAAGCCCAAGGACCAGGGTTTGACAATGGAAGAGGCGGTGGACGTTCGTTTCCGGGACAACTCCGGCAGGAGCTGGTATCGGCCGGCGCACTTACCGGGAACCCTTCACCTTGAACAGGACGATTCCTCCGCAGTTCTGCAAATGGCAGAAGGATAGGGCCCATCGTGTTGTGGTTTGTAGCGCAGGCACATACATCTGACAGTCTCCGAGTCGTGTGAAAAGTGCGCTTAGGAATGGGGCCGGTGTGTTGATTGGGCATCAGGAGAGGTTGCTGGTTGGATCAGGGGAGCTGACGCTTGCTGATTTGTGGCCTGAGCACCGCCTTGTTGCTGCCGTGGTGGGTCTAAATCCCGCACCGAGGAGTGTCAGAGAGGGCCACTATTACCAGGGGCCGGCAGGTCGGCGTCAGCTGTTGCGCATGGCTGAAGCGGGCCTATTCGATCCGGACGTCGCGCCCTTCCTTGATGACGCCGCAGTGCAGCACGGAATAGCGTTTACAGACATCGTGAAGTTTCCGACCCTGGGGGAGAAGCAGGTGAAAGCTGCCCGGATTCATGAGGGTTTGCCTTTACTTGAGGCTTCGTTGGCGGCCCGAGGAGCTCCCTTGGTGATTGGGGTGTTTCGGCATCCGGTTCAGGCGTTGCTTGGCTTGAGAAAATCAAAACCCGGCTTGCAGGAGAAAACCACCAGTTGGGGTGCCCGTGTTTTTCGAATGCCTGGGCCGTACGCGAAGGCTGGTGAAGCCAATCAGGTATTGGCTGACCTGGGCAAGCTGTTGCGAGAGGTCACGACCTAGCCGATCGTTGCGTCGTTTCGCACGAAGGATGTGCGCAGGAACCCAAGGTAAGGCCGCTTACTCCCCGTGATTCAAGTACAGCCCTTAGCTCTCAGGCAGAATGGGCTTCATGTGCGGCCGATACGTTATGTCCAAAGCAACGGGTGACCTTCTGAGCCACTTTGAGGCCAAAGAGGTAGAGGGAAGCCCACCGCCGCCGAGCTGGAACGTGGCACCAACCCAAAGCGTCCCGATCGTTGCCGAACGCTTGGATGAGGGAACAATTGATCGGCACCTGCTCGTCGCCCGTTGGGGCTTGGTGCCGTCCTGGGCCAAGGACGTCAAGATCGGCTCGAAGCTGATCAACGCCCGAAGCGAGTCCATCTTGGAGAAGCCGTCCTTCCGGAAGGCGGCGGTGAAGCGGCGTGCGATAGTCCCGGCGGAAGGGTATTACGAGTGGCAGAAGACAGAGGACGGCAAGAAGATCCCGAACTACCTGTACTCCGAACAAGAGCCCTTGCTGGGCTTCGCAGGCCTTTACGAGTGGTGGGCGGACCCATCTCTGCCCGAGGACGATCCGGGCCGTTGGCTGCTGAGCTGCACAGTGCTCACCATGACGACCCAGGACGCGTTGGGGCACGTCCATGACCGTTCGCCGGTCATTATTCCGCGAGACCGCTTCGCTGAATGGCTGGACCCGGACCTGACCAACACGAACGACATCCAGCACTTGCTGGACTCTCTACCGGAACCGACCCTGACACCTCGGATTGTCAGTCCCAGGGTCAACAGCGTGCGCAACAATGGGCCGGAACTTATTGAGCCGGCCGAGCGGGCATCCACATAGGCCCATGCCGCGATACTTATCTCGCGATTCCCAGCCGCCAGCGGGGGCGTCCCAATGGGAGGTCCGGCTTCCAAGGAACTGAGACGCCCTTGCGTTGTTGCTCAGGCGTGGCGAGGTGGTCGGACGAAAACTCTGTCCTAGTCCCACAGCGACGGCCTCGTTCAATCCTCAGATTCTGGGGCGACATGACGTTCAGCCCCCAATTGCTCTATTCGCGCGCGTATCTCGGCCAAGGGCGCTGCCACTTGGTCAGCTATCCCGACTATTTCTACGAACGCCTCTACAGCCAGGAGCGTAAGAGTGGGTAACTCAACGGGGAAAATCTGAGGAGGCCTGGGCCGTGTTCTCAGGTCTGTTGAGGTCCAGTCATCGCTTACCGCAAAGTATGGTGCAGCACTGGTCAGGGTGGGATGAGACTCTTGCGTCTCTGTGAGCCATCCCTGGTACAGGATCATGTAATCAGGTACATCATGCATGAGCGACGTGAGGTCTTTGTAGGAACCAGGGTGCTCAGGATCGGCCTCGCCGGCCAACTCCTCTATGAGTTCCAGCGCTCCCTCAGGTAACGGGCTTCCCTTCGATGCGGCGTTCTTAACCTTTTCCAGACTCCAGGCCCGATATTTGAGGGCGAGCTCCACAAGCGAAGAGGGGTCAACAGTGCGGGCCCACTGTAGCCGGATGACGTGCTCGATCGCAGATCTGCGAAGGGGGGAGGCCTCCACCGCGTATCCGACCCGCTCCATAGCGGCTATGGCCTCCGAGGTTCTAAGAACCCGCATCATCCAGCCCCAGGTCATGCCGCGGGCATGTGCAGCGGACAAGTCTTTGCGTGCGCCGCCGTTGAGAGGGATTGGGGGCACAGGAGGGAGGTTCTTTACAAGATGGCGAAGATCCGCGAGGATCCGCGCACCCGTGCTCTCGGGGTTTTGTGAGTCTTTCATCTACTAAGAGTGGTTGTGGGGCCTCGTCTCCCGAAATGGCGACACGCCCAAGACAAATCCCCGAAGCGTGTCCAAGGCAGACACCGTTGACCGTCCCAGTTCCAAGGAATCGGCCTGGAGCAGGACGTCACACTAATGTCAGGGCATTCAGGCATCATCAGGAGATGATGTTTGAAGAAGACCGCACATCGGTCCCGCGCGCCTACACTGCTTTGCCCGATGGTCCGGATCACCCTGACCCCGTCGACGACTTGAAGCGCTCAATTGAATGGTGCCACGCGCAAGCTGATGGAAACCTGCGGGCAATTGGCATTCAGATCGGCAGTAGGTTCGATCTTAAAGACGAACCGCTCCTTGAAGCGCTGGTTCGTGGAGGAGCAACCGTCTACCCAGATGCCCGGGGCAAAGTTGTCCGCCTGCCGACGGGGCCAGTACTGGCCTACAGGCCGCTGCCGCAGACATTGTGGCAAATCGAAGAGCATCGAGGACCCTCGGCCATCGCCGCTGTGGGAATTACGGGGCCGTCCCATTTCCGGGAGACGTTCATGTCAACGACATCAGCGGGCGCACAACCTTGGGTCAGCGCCTACAACCCCAAACACCTGGGCGGCCCCGAGATCGAGGCTAAGAGTCCTGTGGTTTCGGATCCAGTCATTTGGGAAGCGCTCAAGACCTTCACAAACATGATCAATTCCAGCACAGGGCTGTCGCACAGCTCCGACCGTTCCAGCGTCACAGAGGGGCTGACGAAACTGAAGGCAGCTGGTCACTACTTCTGCCCAGATGATCTCCTCGCTGGTGCCCTCCGGCTGAACTGGAAGGGGAGCGCAGCCGTAGAACTCCGTGAACTCGCACTTGAAATCAATGCCGGCAAGCAAAAACGATTTCGGAAGATGCTCAGGACCGACATCGTGGAGGTATGGAGGGCCGAAGCCAGCGCAGCAACACAGCCCGACCACTAAACGCCATACGAATCTGCCTGATCGGCTAGAACCAGCACCTGTATCGGGCGCACCAACATCGGAGGCCTCCGAGACTCGTTTCTCAGAGGCCTCCCATGTTCAGCCGGCCACCAGCAGCCACCACGTGAGTATTGCGGCAGTTCCAAGGTGGTAGCCGATGGACCGGCAAACGCCCTGCAGCAGCGCTTCGCCACCGAGGCGGGCCAGCCGCTGCAGAGGTCCCTTGGGTCGGCCCTGGTCGTTCTTGCATGTGCGGTTTTTCTTCTTAGCCATACCTTCTCTATGCCGGAACTCGAGTGAGGGGTGTGGGAAGGCTTGATTGAACAGCGAACGTATGAATTTATCGACCGACAGAATGTCGTGCGACTCGCGTAGCGCCCGGTCCTTGGCAGGACCGGGCCCTTGGTGTTTTACGAGGGCAGTAGGATCGATGCCTGTGTACGACGAAACTGCTTCCCTCTTTGAGATCGACGAGCCAGCCCCGTCTCCGAACGTCATTGTTCCGCCCCCGATCAAAACGGAGCAGGTACAAGCGATTCGTGATGCGTTTGAAAGGGCTGGGGTAGCCAGACAGGACGATCGTAAAACTTTGATCGAATCCGTCGTCGTCCGCGAAGTAGCGAGCCTCCGCGAGCTGAAGGCCATCGAGGCGCGGCGCATTATTCAGCGCATCGAAGGTCTGCATAGTTCCACGGCAGTAAGCACCGGATCGGCGTGGGATAACCGCGAAGAAGACACTTGGATCGACAGACTCTAGTGGGATCCCCTTAGCCCTTAAGCTTCCAATCACCATGAACGGCATAGCCGCTAGCTGTGACCGGATCAGGTAGGCCGCCCGGGTAGGGTTGGAGTTGAGTTCGCACCACGCGGTCAGCGTGGGACGCGAACTCGTCTCATGTGAAAGTAAGGATGGGGATGTCGCGGCTAACGGACCTTCTGCGCGCTGCTAGACAGCTTGACCCGCAGCTTGGCAGGGATTTGGAAGATGAAATTCGGCCGCTGCAAAAGCGTCTACCTTTCGGCCTCAACTTTGAACGGCATGCGCCTGAGGCTGTCGAACTCGCGGGCCATAAGATTCGCAAAGGAAGTAAGGTCAGGGTCCTTGCGCCGAGAGGTTCGACCACCCAGGGCGACAGGCGGCTTTGGCAAGTAGACGCGATGCGCGGCGATGTTGCCGACATTTCGCTTCTCGATAGCTCCGAGGGCGAGAGTCGTACCTTGCAGAGCGATGACCTTATCCTGGTGGCCGAGTTCCGCGACTGGATCTATCCCGGCTTACGCCCGGACGGCACCGTCGAGCGGGGCGGGGACAAACCTTTCCACACCGTGATCAACGGCGAGAACTTTCATGTTCTCGAACAACTCACGTTCACGCACGAGCGCGCCGTCGACGCAATCTACATTGATCCGCCCTATAACACCGGCGCCCGGGACTGGAAGTACAACAACGACTACGTCGAGAGCGACGATCTGTACCGGCATTCGAAGTGGCTGGCTTTTATGGAGCGCCGGCTCAAGTTGGCGAAGCGTCTCCTGAATCCTGACGACTCGGTTCTGATCGTTACGATCGACGAGAAGGAGCATCTCCGGCTCGGCTTGCTCTTGGAGCAGACGTTCCCGGAGGCGCGAATTCAGGTCATCTCGACCCAGATTAATCCGCAGGGGATTTCGTCCGGCGCGGGGGATTTTTCACGTGTGAACGAGTTCATTTTCTTCGTCACACTGGGCGATGCTGAGCTTACAAAGTGGTCCAGGTCGATGATCGACAATGACAAGGAAGCCAGTGACGTCAGTAAAGATCAGACGGTGCGCTGGGCAGACTTTGCCAGATACGGAGGGAACGCCGGCCGACGGAATAGCCCCGGTGCGTTCTTCCCGATCTTCGTAGACATTGAAAGCGAAACGATCCATAGCGTCGGGGACGCTATCGACTGGGGAGTCGATCCAGCCACTGTTCCTGTCCCGCAGGGCACCCGGGCCGTATGGCCGCCTCAGCGCCCTGATGGTTCCGACGGTCGCTGGCGGACCGTTGCCGAGTCATGCCGGGAACTAATCGCGAAGGGGTATATCAAGGTAGGACCATACAACCGCCGGAGCGGAAGACACTCCTTCGGCTATCTACAGGGCGGTGCAGTCGCGATGATCGAATCAGGCGAGATTCGCGTAGTCGGGCGTGACGAGAAGGGTGCTGTCGTGGTCGAGTACGGCGCTGGCGTCAAGCGTGCGACGCCGAAGACAATATGGACCCTTTCATCTCATGACGCATCCCGGTGGGGAGCGAACCTCCTGCAGCAGATCATTCCGGGCCGCCGTTTCCCTTTTCCGAAGTCATTGTTCGCGGTTGAAGACGCACTACGGTTCTATGTCCAGGCCAAGCCCAATGCGACTATCGTTGACTTCTTCTCCGGCTCTGGTACCACGGCCCACGCGGTGATGCGCCTGAACAAACAAGATGGTGGGCGGCGCGTCTCGATTTCCGTGACGAACAACGAAGTCGGCGCGGACGAGCAGACGAAGCTTCGTAAGGAGGGCCTTCGTCCCGGTGATCCCGAGTGGGAACGGTGGGGCATTTGTGACTACATCACAAAGCCGCGCATTCGTGCTGCAATCACTGGACAAACGCCTGACGGCAAGCCGATCAAGGGCGAGTACAAGTTCGTCGACGAGTTCCCCATGGCCGATGGCTTTGAGGAAAACGCCGCGTTTTTCACCCTGACTTACGAATCACCCTGGAGAGTCAGCACGGATCGCGCATTCTCGGCCATCGCGCCAATGCTATGGCTTCGAGCGGGTTCCAGGGGACGGCGGATCGACGATCTCTCGAAAGGATGGGCGGTCGCGGAGGCCTACGGGGTCATCAAGGATCTCGACCTTTCAACTGACTTCATCGCGGCGCTCAAGTTGGAAGAAGATGTCCGTGTCGCCTTCATCGTGACGGATGATGAGGGGCGCTATCAACAGATCGCGAACGAGATCCCGGGAATCGAGACCGTTCGTCTGTACGAGGACTACCTGAGGAACTGCGAAAGCAACGGTGACTTCTGATGCGCTTCACGCTCAAGGACTATCAGGCAGATGCCGTTGGAGACACGTTGACGGAACTTGCTGACGCCCGGGAGTTCTATCACGGCGCACGCAAGAGAGTGACGTCGGTGGCGCTCACGGCCACCACCGGCGCAGGCAAGACGGTGATGGCAGCTGGAGTCATTGAAGCTCTCTTCTGGGGGAGCGAAGACTTCGACACGGTTGTTGATCCAGGGGCGGTTGTGCTGTGGTTCAGCGACGACCCTTCACTCAATCAACAGACGCGGCACCGCCTGGAGCAAGCGTCAGACCGGCTCCGCAACCGACTCGTCACGGTCGAGCACCCATTCCGGTATCGGAAGCTCCAGCCTGGCCACGTGTACTTCCTCAACACCTCGAAGCTGTCAAGGAATAGTCTGCTGGTACGGGGACACGATGCAGAGGGAGTTTTGCCAGGCATCGAGTCGAACCCGGATACCGTGCCTTTCACGTTCTGGGACACGCTGCGGAACACCATCGAGGACGAAAGCACCACTCTTTATATGGTGCTCGACGAGGCGCACCGAGGCATGGGCCGACGCGCGTCGGACACTCCTACAATCGTGAAGCGTCTGATTAATGGTCACAGCTCCGTCCCTCCCGTTCCGATCGTGTGGGGCATCTCCGCGACTGTAAAGCGGTTCGAGGACGCAATGAGCGCTGCGGAGGTACAGGACAACCGGGTCCACCTCCGGACCATTACTGTGGACCCCGTGCGCATCCAGGAGTCGGGACTCCTCAAAGACGATATCGTCCTCGACTTTCCTGCGGAGACCGGAGACTTCAACACTGTTCTGCTGCGCCGGGGCGTCCGCAAGGTGAAAAAGCTATCGTCTGCCTGGGCGGAGTATGCCGTTGCCCAAAAAGAACCAGATCCGATCGAGCCGCTGTTGGTGCTCCAGGTGCCAAACAAGCCGTCACCGACGGAGGTGGCGTCCGCCATTGACGTCATCCGTAACGAATGGCCCGAGATCGGCCCCGAAGCTTTCGCTCATGTCTTCGGCGAACACACCGCTCAGACTTTCGGCGGACACAGTGTTCCGTACATCTCGCCTGAGCGGGTGCAGGACGCGACCTACATTCGTGTGCTGCTGGCGAAGGATGCCATCAGCACGGGGTGGGACTGTCCTCGTGCAGAGGTGATGGTGTCGTTCCGTCCAGCCGAGGATGAGACCCACATTACGCAGCTGTTGGGCCGCATGATTCGCACCCCGCTCGCACGCCGGGTCGAGGGTGACGATGTCTTAAACAGCGTCGAGTGCATCCTGCCGCGGTTCAACAAGGCCACAGCCAGTCGGGTGCTCGAACAGATCATGGGCAATGACCTCTCCGAAACAGGTGGTGGAACGGGCCAGCGTGTGTTGATCGACCCGCAGCTTATGACCCCGAACCACCGCATTCCGGAGTCGGTGTGGGCACTGTTCACCGAGCTTCCTGCCGAGACTTTGCCGCGTAAGCATGCCAACCCGATGAAACGCCTGACTTCACTCGCGCACGCGCTTGCGGCGGACGGCTTGGTGCCAGAGGCCGGGCGAATCGCGCATGACCGACTACATGGAGTCCTCAACGGTCTGGCCGCGCAATACCCGCAGGAGCTCGGGAAGGCCGAATCGGACGTGCTGACGGTGGCTGGTGGGACTGTCCGCGGGCACGCGCGTTACGGTCTTCGGGCTGATGAAGCCTGGACTGAGGCTGCCGACGATCGAGCTATCCAAGAAGCTTTTCGCAATGCCACACGTACGGTGACGCCCGACATAGCCCGCAGCTACGTAGACCACCTCGCGGCGGATGCTGATGACGAGGACGTGCTCCGTGACGCACATGTGCGCGTAGCAGGGCTTGCGATGCTGCCGCAGACGCGGCCAGCGCTTGACGCGGCGGCTGATTCACTGTCGTCGGAGTGGCTGAACAAGCACCGGGTAGCGATCAAGACGCTGTCCGAGTCCCGTCAAAGCTTGTACGCGGAGATCACTGCCATGAGCACTGACCCTCAACTAATCTCCATGGCGTTGCCGAAGAACCGTCAGGAGGAGACTCGTAAGGTGCTCGGCGAGGTCACAGAGATACTCGACCAGCGCCCCCTCCATCTGCTCTCAGACGAAGATGGCATGTTCCCGGTCGGAAAGCTCAACCCCGATGAGGTTCAGGTACTCGATACCGAGATTCAGCGCGGCGACCTGCTCGCCTGGTATCGCAACCCTACGGGGGGCCGCGACTCCATGAGCATCGCCTACCAGGATTCCCACGGAGCCTGGCGGACTCTCCGCCCGGACTTCCTGTTCTTCGTCGGAGGTTCTGACGGGGTCAGAGCCAATATTGTCGATCCGCACGGGTCGTGGCTGCCTGATGCGTTGCCGAAACTCCGGGGGCTAGCGCGATTCGCGGAGGTGTACGGCGAGAGCTTCCATCGCATTGAGTCCATTTCTCGGATTGACGGCGAGCTGCGAGTCCTCGACTTCACATTGCCCCAGGTGAGGAAAGTCGTACTGGATGCGGTCGACGCAGACTTCGCATACCGCGAGTCTTCTGTGGCGTACTGAGTTCATCGAGCCGCCATGCGCAGGCACACATAGACTCGTGCGGTGATACTCACCGGCACCATTACCAACAAGGACGGCAGCTACAACCACATCGAGGCCGAAGGTGACACCTATGAAGAAGCGCGAGAAAACTTGTACGCGCTTCTTGAAGAGGGCCAAAACCTTATAGTGATCCGCACGGATCGCTAGCCCGACTGAAGCCGGTCCGGCAGGACGACGTCGGCAGAGGATAGCTCTGGCCGCGGTCGAAGGTACCTAACGGAGTGGCGGAAGGAGTTGCCTGTCCAGGCGACATCGGCGGAAACCTCCACCACCAAGGGCTCTACCAAAGTCAGGGCCACCGGGCCCTTGTCCTTACTGAACCTGTTCAGCGTGGTTTCCGTGATGACTTCCGGCCATGGGTGCGCGCCCTTCGGTGGACGCAGGTAGGCCGCCAGCTCCCGGGAAGCCTTCGCCGGCAACACCGTGGAGCGTCCAACAATTCGTAGTCGGCCCTCCATGGGCAAGCCAGCCACAACGTGCTGCGGCCGGTCCATCGGGCCTATGACAGCAGCGCACACCACATCCACGGATTGGCGGCGCTTCACCTTAATCCACTGCCTTACGCCTCCCTGGTAAGCCTGTCCGGCACCTTTGACCATGACTCCTTCCAAGCCTGCGTGGTGCAGTTCCTCGAACCACGTGAGCGCCAGCGCACGGTCCCGGGTGATGGGGGAGAGGTTCAGCGGCGGCACCCAGTCGGCGGCCAGTTGCTCCAGCAGCTCCCAGCGATGCTCCAGAGGCGCGTCCCTGATGTCGTGCCCGGCGACGGCCAGCAGATCGAAGGCAACGAACGACGCCGGGCGTTCCCGGACAAGGGCCGGCAGGCCAGCCTGGGAAGCCACCAGGCGTCGCTGCAGGGCGTCAAAATCGAGCCTGTTACCGGCCCAAACGACGGCCTCGCCATCCAGGACACAACCGGGCGGAACCTGTCCTGCCAGAGCCTCCTGAAGCTCCGGAAAATTGCGGGATAAATCTTTGCCCTGCCTTGAGTACAAGGACACTCCGCCAGCCGCTACCAGGGCACAAGCCCTATAACCGTCCCACTTGGGTTCATACCGGGCGCCGCCAGGTAACGCGGCCTCGGCCGAGATCGCATCAACGGCCTTAGCCAGGGCCAGCGACACGGGCGGATGCAGGGCCGGGGGCACGTCCTCTGTCATAGCGCCACGCTACAGCCGCCAGCCCTGCCAGGCTTAGGCGGCGGCTGCCCCGGCGTCCGTGATGGCTGCGAGCAGCCACTGCTCGGACAGTGGGTCGCGGCGCAGCTCGAAGGTGCGCAGCGCCGAGGTTGAGGTCAGTCTGACTTGGAGTTGCCAGTGTTCGATGCTGACCAGGTCACCGCAGCCAACCGGGGCACGCTTGTTGGTGTTCCACCAGTCGGCGCGGGTAAACCAGCGCACCGGCGCTGCGGCCACAGCCCAGATCCGGCCGTCATACCTGATGGCCAGGGGAATGCCTTTAGCTGTGAACCGGACCTGCACCGGCACATCAAGGGGTTTGTCACTTGCTGTTCTTGCCACGGGTCCGCTCTCCCAAATTCCTGTTCATCATTTCCTCCCGGCGGGTGACCGCCGAACTCCACACCCAAGTCCGGTACGTCACCGGACCGTCCTTCCACGTCACTTCGGCTGCCTTCGCTGTCCAGGCGAACACTTCGCCGTCCACCAGCTCGGCGCAGTTCGGGAACCGGATCCACGCCTTCACCGGGATCCCTGGGTACCCGTTCTTGGCCGGGAAGTGCTTGAAATCGAGCTCTTCCACGGTCAGCCCGATCGGGCCGGCCCGCCGCGCGTACTGCGCCTGGAGCGCAGCAGCGAAGTCTTCGGAGGACATACCACAACCTTAGAACATATATTCCCATTAGCTCCCGGTGCGTCTCTCCTTTTAGGTCATACGTTCTATAGCGAAGACACCTGTCTTCGACGGGGCGCAGTCTTCTAAAGCGGTGGAGGCTGTTGGAGCAGGCCCAGTGCTCGATCAATACCGGTGTCCTGAAGATGCTTCGGTGTGTAGCCTTTGCGGCCCCCATAACCGGGCGGATTTCCGGGCGGTCTTACGGGAACCCAAGAGACTTTGGAACGGCGGGAATTCTGATGACGCTACCCAGGACGGAACAGCTGTCGGTGGTGGACCCTTCAACGGGCAGCAGAGGGTCAGCCAAGCGACCGGCTCACGAGATACCTTGTGCATGACAGATGGATGAAGGGCTGAGATTCCGTCGAGCTAGGGCGCTGGCTCACCTGCTAGAACGATGCCCGGTCGCCCTGGGTTGAGTCGTCGGATACCTAGCCTCAGGTCAGCGCCTGCAGTTTCCACGGGTGGCCCAGTCGCATACGAGCTGTCCGGGGTCCTCGATAATTCCATTTGCTTCTAGCAATGCGACGCCGACCCCAACCCCAACTAGCAGGGCTATAAAAGCTACTGCGAGTATGGTCGAGCGTATCCGGTTGCTCCTCCGGTTTCCCATACGTTGAGCTTCGCACGTTACCGAGTTAGAGGCGGATAATAACTTCACCATGGATCTGCTTCGTGCCACGATCACGAAAGTTGTGGATCGACACATTTACACTTCGAACATGAGAACAAGCTTCAAGGTCGCGCTCGGGTTCGCGGCTAGCATCGCACTATTCTTGCTGCTATCAACTCTGTTTCCGGATAAGCCAGGAATAGCTTCAATACCCGGAGCGCTCTTCGTCGGTTACGTAGCAAAGCTCACCTACGAGCACAATAAGAAGGGCGGAACCAACACGCGTTGAGGGATCGACTACCGGACACCGACTCTCTAGCCACTGCCAAGCGAAAGGCGTCAATGTCGGGCTTCGCGCAGGGCGCCATGTGCTCGTGCCAGCCGCTCCTCCAGGCGTTTGTTTTCATCGGTCAGCTGTCGGATGCGTTTGTAGGCGAGCTCGAGGCGCCGGTGGATTGATGCCTCGGATGCGCGAACGTCTGGTCCCGTTGGGGCCGTCTTGCCGGGTAGTTTCCGTCGTTGGAGCTGCTCCAGCAGGTCCGGTTGTGTGTAGAGCCATGAGCGGGATACGCCTGATCTTCGCGCCAGTTCACTGACGGTCACGGGTTGTGTGGTTTGTCCGAGTTGTTTGAGTGCTTCCTGCACTTGTTGACGGGCTCTAGCTGATCGACGCCGTGCGGCTGCCAGGAGGTGCTGGCTGTTGTCAGTTCTCATCGATGTTGTTTCGCTCCCCGGTGCTTTGGATGGTGTCGATGATGTTTTGCAGGTTGGCTGCAACCTGGCTGTTCATCTCCACGACGCGGGTTTGTCCTGCCGATTCAGCTTGAGCGATGAGTCTTTTCGTAGAGCGTAGATGGTCGAGGTGCTCAGTGAGGAAGTCGGGGGTGGTGACGAAGACCGGGCATGTCAGACAGGCATTGGCATGGGGGCACGCCTGTTGCAGTGGCAAACCGCAGTAGCCGTTTGGTAGGGCCATCGTGACCCGGCCCAGGTTTTCCTTCATCCAGGCTGCGTCATTGATGGCAGCATCCTCCGCCGGGTTGACGATCTCGCCGTGAATCGTGATCTTCCTGGCTTGTTCCCAGTGACGGCGGACTGTTTCGTCCTTCAGTCGGGCGTATCGGGCGGTCATTTCGTGCGATTGGTGGTCGAGGAGTCGGCGGACCACTTCCTGCGGGACGTCGGCGTTGATCAGGCGAGTCGCGTACGTGTGTCGGAGCTGATGAGCGGTGAAGCGGAACGGACGGCCCTGCTCATCGTGAAGTCCAATTGTTCTCTGCCAGGTCTGGATGTGGCCGGCGGCGGTTCCGGGATTCCATGGCCGATCGCCGGTTGTGGAGGTCGGGCCGGGGGCGAGGTAGCGGGCGTCCGGCAGGACTGCTTGAACTGCTTTTGCCTGCTCGGTGATCGCGGCGGCGAGTTCGTCGTCGATTGGCAGGGTCGCTTCGCGGGACATTTTGTGGTTGAAGTAGCGCATGTAGGGGGCGTTCTGGTGGTCGCTGAGGAGGCAGTCGATTTCCAGGCGGTATGTGTCGGAAAGGCGTAGACCGGTGCGGGTGAGTATCTGCATCATGAGCCGGTGCGGCTGCTCTAGTTGCGCGAGAGCCTTGGGGTCTTCGATTTGGGCCATGATGAATTCCGGGAGTGCCCGGGGAAGAGCTGCAGTGCGGCGTGGGTGGTCGCTGGAACGGATTGCGGCAGATGGCGGCAGGTCTGGTTGCCAGTTGTTTTCGCGGACAGCTCGTAGGAACAGGGCTGTTGAGCTGAGCGAGTAGCTGCGGCTGGCCGGGCTCAGGCGGAGCCGAAGCAGCAGGTTGAGGTAGACCTCGATGCTTTCTCTGGTGAAGTCCTGCACCGTTCCCTTGGCGCCGGCATGTTCGGTGAAAGCATCAGCCAGGCGGTGAAGGGCCGTCATGTCCCGGTTGAGTTGGGAGTAGCTCGTGCCTGTGGAGATCCGCCACCGGATGAAACGCTTGGCGAGCAACTTTAGCCACGGCTGCGGGATGGTGCCGAACCGCAATATGCCCTGCTGACCCGTCCGGCCTCGGAAGCCCATGACCTCGAGCCGCCAGGCATCGCGTTCGAACTCTGAGGACGCATCAGGCGGTTCCAGGAAGTGTTCCAGCGCCGTGTGCAGGGCAGCGTGTGCCCGCCGCATTTCCTTAGAACCCTTTTGGATTTCCGTGCTTTCTAAGGGCAGGTCCGTGAGCAATGACCCGGTCTCCCGGTGTCTCAGAAATTTGATCAGGTCGCGTAGGTCTTGTAACCGGAAGCGTCGACGGCTTCGCGGGCTGGATGCCAACAGTTGAAGAGATAGGGCCAGCTCGACCCGGAGCTTTTCTGGCAGGCCGGTGAGGTCGATTTTTTCGGGATTGGTTTTGGGGCCCGACATGGTCCGGAATTCATCGAGCGTGGGGTGGCCGAGTTTCTTCCACCGGCCGAGGTGTGTCTGGCAGAGCTGTCTGGTGCTGAGGAACCGGGCGCACCCGTCGATGCTGCAGATCGGGTACAAATTTGCGGTGAGATCCGGGTCGTCAAGGACTATCACTGCGGCGTCGAAGCGTGGTGATAAGGCGACGCGCATGCGTGGCAGGGGGTCGCTTGGGCCGGCAGCGACGCCCCTTGTTTTAGGCCGGTTCATCTTGTGCCCCGTTCCAGGAAGGGGGTTTCATTGCTGGTCTCCGGGCACTGAGGAATCCACCCTGCCGCAGCCAGCGCCTTCCGCAGGTGCTGAATGTCGATATGGGAGTACGTGTCGATCGTGGTTGCGACGGATGAGTGGCCCAGAAGCTTCTGGACGACCTCCGATGGGACGTTCCTGCGAAGCAGGTCTGTGGCGTAGGTGTGGCGGAACTGGTGTGGCGTGAAGTGGAATCCTGTGCGGGCACGCAGGCGGGCTACCAGGTCAAGGACAGCCTGGTAGGTCATTGGACGGCCCATGGGCTCGGCCCAAAGATTCACGAAGACGTAGTCGCAATCCAGTGTCCCGTACTCTTCGAACAGGTAGTCCGCGAACAGCCGCACCAGGCCGGGCTGGATGGGAATGTCGCGGTCACCAGTTTTTGCCCTGGCCTTGTTGGCGTTTTGCCGGAAGCGCACCTTCACGAGGCACTCTGCGGAATCGAGGTCACTGTGACGGAGACCGAGAGCTTCGCCGATCCGCATTCCCGTCCCGGCCAAGAGGGCGAACAGCAACCTGTCCCGCAGGTGGTCACAGGCATCCAAGACCGCCGA
The DNA here is from genome assembly GCF_046097905.1 of Pseudarthrobacter sp. NKDBFgelt. Classification (NCBI taxonomy): domain Bacteria; kingdom Bacillati; phylum Actinomycetota; class Actinomycetes; order Micrococcales; family Micrococcaceae; genus Pseudarthrobacter; species Pseudarthrobacter sp. NKDBFgelt. The sequence continues at coordinate 25,487 of NZ_JBJURL010000056.1, forward strand.
TACCTGTTCTGGGGTAAGAATCCGTGGCGTTCGAGTCGGCACCCGCCGCTTCAGTTCCTTCCCTGGCCGCTCCGGGCCGCCAAGATGGACAAGCAAAGGTTTCCATGACCTTCCGGCGCCACGGCGGTCTGTCACCGCCAGGAACTCGAAGGCCTCCCCCTGTTGATGATGGAATCGATAGAACGACCCGACAGCGGATAACTTGCGGTTGATCGTCACGGCCGAACAATGTTGCGCCCCGACGGCAAGCCGCCGCAGTTGTCCCCCTCTCTCATCAGGAGCCAGCTGCAGCCAGTTGGCGAAGCGGCCAAGATCCTCCAGCTGCACGTCACGCCACTGGAGCTGGCACCGCTCAAGGAAGGTGAAAAAGTCCCGCAGGTCGAAGGCATAAGACCTAACAGTCCCGGGTGACCGATCGACCGCTCCCAGATGAGCAAGGAAACGATCGACCGGAACCACGACATCGTATGAGGAATCAGTGACGGTCCACGACTCCGCTCCATCGTGCTGAAGCACTCGCTGAACGGACCAGGGCATGGTGGCTCCTTGGAAGCAGTTCCTGTGATGACATCCGTTCTAACAGGCCCAATTGACTGAACCGTAAACTCGTGGACAACACTCCAGATAACACTTCCTCGAAGCGGGCGTGACTGTCGTAGGCCATCCGTAAGCTACGTCGAAGACATCCAGCCGCTGGCTGAAGGAAACATATATTCGAATAGACGCGCCAAAAGGTGGCGGCCAGGAACGGCCGCCATCCTTTTCATCATGGGGGAGGGGTCTGACAGGGCAGGGCTTGACCCCCTTCAGTCGCTACACGTCCTTCGGACCTTCGGCTGTGTACTTCTGTGTGCCCTTGATCATGCGCGCCATGGCCCGCACGGACTCCGGGTTGTTTTCCCAGCGGCTGCCGTCACGCGTGCAGGCTCGAAATGAGGTTACGCCGGCCTCCTGGGAAACCTGTCGGAGCTCAACCCAAGCCTCTTCCAAGTCGGCCAGCTCGGCCGGCGTCAGCGGCGGTCGCTCCGTCTCCACAGCCGAGGCCACGGGGAAGGACGCAGCCGCAGCTGGTGTCCGTTGCCGACCAAAAAATTCGCGCAGTCCCAAAGCTAAATCTCCTCTTAGTAAATCGGGTAGTCGTCGGGCTCCGGGCTCTCCGCAATCTCGATATCCCGCAGGGCCTGTTCCTTTGTTACCTCATGCCCCTGCGGATCCAGCAATACCCAGCGAAGGACAGGATCCGGTCCAGGCTGAACGACCCGCCGCACCCAACGGTAGCGATGCTCTTTGAGCTTTTCCTTGTCATCGCGGAACTGCTTGTCCTTTTCGACAACCCGATGAACCCTGGCTGTCGCAGATTCATCGGCAACGCACTGGCTGCAGACATGCCGGCGGCCGTCAGCGCTGGAGGGCCAGGGGGCGAAAGCATCTGCCGGCAGCAGCTCCCCACACTTTTTGCATTTTTTGGGGTCATGGATATGAGGTCCAGCGCTGAGATCGACCATTTCCTTGCAATATCCGCATGACTTCACGACCATGCCCTGCAAGCTACCAGAGAGGTCCGACACGGCGCAGTGGGCGCCACGTCCCCTTTGTGGGCCGTGGCCTGGGGGAGAGGCAGGCTCGCTGGGCTCGCCCTGGTTTCCGCAGCGCTTCAACCAGTTGATGGGCGTCCGCTGGCGCGGCCGGCTGTTGGGTCCAGTGCCGGCTCCGCAGAGCTCCGCCGTCCCTGGCCCTGGTGTGTCTACGACGTTTTTTGGCTGCTGTCCTTCGGATTGTACGTGCCCGCCCCAACCCGGCTAGCCCCTCCTTCGTCGGGGCCTGCGGCCCGCAAAAGTCTTCTCCGGCGCTCCTGCGTCGCTTATTTCCTCCGAAGATTTCCCGGGTCTTGCCCTGCGGGTAGACGGGCCTGCACGGGCACAGCTCCGCAAGCTTCGCCAGCAGCCAAAAACAACGGGGGAAAGGGAAGCTGGCCGGTCACCTGATCGCCCCACACCCCCCACGTCTCTGCAAGGACAAAAACCATGACCGCAGTAAGCAAAAAGACCGTGACCCTCGCGGACACGGAGGAAACCATCGACGGCGTAACCGTGCTGGGTGATTACCACATGAACGGCGGCTACGACTGGATGGAGTTGATCGAAGAACACGGCTGGGCCGTGCTCTCCAGCTGGGGCTGTGACGGCTGGGACCTGGGCCAATGGCCCTACGTCATGGTCGCCGTTACCCGCACCGCTGACAGCATCGGCAACCTGTTCGGCATCGCCACCTACTGCGAGGGTGACGTGACGTGCACCTACTACCGGACGAAAGCCCGCCTGTGGGACGCGATCACGGAGCAAGCATTCTTCCACTGGAAGAACGGGCAGGCCCAAGGCCCGGCAGACCTGCCGGAAGCCGCCGCCGAACTTCCCAGCCGGTACCGGATGCCCTACATCGTGCGGGATGCCGCCTAACAAGCACTTACAACCGCTGTACTGCCCGGCCGGAGCCGGGCAGTACAGCACCCCAAACGACTTCAAAGGAGCTAGCACATGAGCAACGACACCAAAGCCCCCAAGGGCATCACCGCCCTGATCTACCGCGACGCCCTGGGCACGGACTTCTCGAACCGGGGAATCTCCGCCCGCGTCATGGAAGTAACCGTCATTGGCGAGGGCATCGACCCGGTATTCGAGGCCACCGAGGAACGGCCCGCCGTCCGGCTCGTCAAAAATGAGCACTTCCACCGCGAAACCGTGGTCCACGCCGAGCCGGTCGCCCCGGCCGATGAACCCGCCCCGTGGTACATGTTTGGCGGCACGTTCATCTTCAGCAGTGACGCGAGGTTCCGCCGCGCGGCCGGACACTATGGAGCCGTCCCGCTGCACGACCGCCGCGAATAGGACCGAGGGTGGCCGGTCTTTCGGGGCCGGTCACCGCGGGCGGTCCGCCGCCCGTGGCCGGCTTCCGCTGGTGGTCGCC
>NZ_JBJURL010000057.1:0-27967 GCF_046097905.1 Pseudarthrobacter sp. NKDBFgelt
GTTGACGACGGCCGCGCAACACCTCGCCGCCGTCGTCAACGGCCCGCAGGATCGCCGTCATCCGCCCGGACCCCGACGCCCGCGACCACAGCACCGCCGAGTCCGACGTGACGTCTCCGGTGGCGAAGCCGCTGGGCAGGGTGAGCCGGTTCCGCACCAGCGCAACTCCTCCTGCGTTGTGCGGGGCAGCCGGGACGGTACCGGCCTGGGCTGCGGCGGGCACGGCGGCCAGTGCGGCGGTGAGGACGGATCCCTTGACGATGGTGCGGCGCGATACGCCGGCCGGTGAAGTGGAAGTCATGCCCCCACGCTGCCGCCGCCGGGCGCACGGACGCTGGCCCGCGGGTGAATGCGGGGTGATTCGGTGATGAACAGCGGGAACACCCCTCCGGCATGGACGGCCCTGGGCCGCATTCGCGGTGCTGCCCAGCACCGTTCCTGCGGGGCAGGGCCGCTCATCGCGCGGGTGACCGCAGAGACGCCGCGCCGAACACCCCTTACGGAACCGCGAACTCGCCGATCCGCCCCTCCCGCAGCGCAGCACCAACGGCGTTGATGGCCCCGTAATCCGGAAACAGCACGGACTGGCCGGCCACGAACCCGGATCCGGCGGTTGGCAGGGTCATGGTGCCGATGGCGTTGGCGTCCAGGTTCCGCAGGCTGTAGGCCAGGATGGCGGCCTGGATCGGGTCGAAACCCTTGTTCACGGTGAGGCAGCAGGAAGCGAAGTCCACCAGCCCGCGGACGGCGTTGACGTCATTGAGGCCGCCACCTGTGGTCAGCCGGGCCAGTACGGCCTTGAGCAGGATCTGCTGGTTGCGGACCCTCTGGAAGTCGCCGTCCGCGAAGGCGTACCGCTCGCGGGAAAACTCGAGCGCCGCCTGTCCGTTCAGGTGGTTGACTCCGGGGCCGAAGACGTGCCCGGTGTCGTGCGTTGACTGGAAGGGAATGGGGACGTTGACGTCGATCCCGCCAAGTCCGTCCACCAGGACCTTGAGGCCGCCAAAGTCCAGCATCAGGGTGTGGTCGATGGTGATTCCGAACAGCTGCTGCACCGTCTGGGTGGTCATGTCGATGCCGCCGTACTGCAGGCCGGCGTTGATCTTCGCCCCGCCGAAGCCCGGAATGTCCACCCAGGTATCCCGGTTGATGGACACGATGTACAGGGTCCTGCGGTCGGCCGGGACGTGGACGAGCATCAGGGCGTCCGAGCGCTGGTCCATCGCTTCGCCCGTTGCTGCCGTGTGTGCCGCCGCGTCCTTCGCGTTGCCGCGTATGTCACTGCCGATGACCAGCACGTTCATGGGCGCGGGCGGCAGTTCCGGAATGGGCTCCGGAGGCGGCGGGGGAGCAGGGGCAGGCGGAGGTGCCTCAGAAGGGGTTTCCGAGGGGGACGGTGTCTCCGACGGCGACGGGGACGGCCCTTCGCTTTGCGTTGCGGCGGGCTGGGCCTCGGGGGCGGGACGGTTGAGGCTGATGACGGCGACAACGGCTACAGCCACCAGGGCGAGCGCCAGCAGCGCCGCGATCCAGCGCCGGCGGCCGTGCGCCACCCAGCTGCCGCCGTGTGGACCGGACGCGGATGGATCGGTTGGGCCGGTACCCCCGGGACCGGACGAACCGGACCCGGACGAACCGGACCCGGACGAACCAGGACCGGACGAACCGGATGAATCAGGACCGCCAGGCGTGCTCACGATGTCTCACCTCGTTGTGGGTAGGTGGGATCAGTGTCAGCCCGCAAGGCCCCTGCTGGCTACAAACTTGTCCAAACTGTCATCTGCCAGGGCCCGCGAGAGCCCCGCAATGGCGTTGCGGTCCGGGATCACGATGGACTGGCCGTCCGCCGACGTTCCCGTCCCGAGCGTTGGGAGGGTGAACATCTCCATGTCGTCGGACCGGACGTTCCGGAGCTCCAGCCCCAGCCGTGCCAGCGTTCCGGCGTTCAGGCCGCTGTCCGCGCTGACGAAGGGTGCCATGGCGCTGATGACGTTGTGGATCTTCACGGGGTTGAGGAGCGTGTCCCGGCTGAGGTTCTTGGCCAGCAGCGCCTGCAGGAAGGCCTGTTGGTTGCGCACCCGCTGGTAGTCGCCGTCCGCATAGGCGTAGCGTTCGCGGACGAAGTCCAGTGCACCCTTGCCGTCCAGGACCGTGGGCCCCTTGGCGTACTTCTTGCTGCTGTGCGGCGACACGAAAGGCTGGGTGACGTTCACTTCCACCCCGCCCAGGGCGTCGGTCATGCCCACGAATCCTTCGAAGTCGATCATGGCCACATGGTCGATCCGCTGGTTGAACAGGGATTCCACCGTCTGCACCATCAGCGGGACGCCGCCGTACGCGAGGGCTGCGTTGATCTTGGCCTGGCCGTTGCCCGGAATGTCCACCCACAGGTCCCGCATCAGGGAAACGGTGAAGATCTTGGACCTGTCCGCGGGGACGTGGACCAGCATGAGGGTGTCGGCGCGCTGGTTGGAGTTGCCGCCGGACAGGGCCTCTTCCGTGGTGGCGCCGCGGCTGTCGCTGCCCATCACCAGGATGTTCAGCATGCCGTCGGCCATGGCTATTTGGCTGCCCTCCGCCGTTCCGCCGCCGGGCTGGCTTCCGGCCGGTCCGCCGGCTTCACCCGGTGCTGCTTCTCCCGCGGCCGTGCCCGGCTGCTGGCGCTGGGGCCGGAGAGATTCCGCCGGCCAGGGAGAGTCGATGGTGGTGATCTCGGACTCGTAGATCTGTCCCAGGCTGTACAGGTAGGCCCCGAGGGAGGCAGGAACGATGATTGCCACGGCCAGGAGCACCAGCAGGATGGTCCGCAACCGGTGGCGCCTGCCGCGTTTGGCCGGCTCGGGTGCGTCGGCCGGCTGGGTGCTTGGATCGTGCAGCTGGATGCCCATTTGGGAAAATTAGCATCGGCAAAAATTCATTACATCGGGGGAATCCGCAGAAAAACCGCAGAGAAAACCACAGGTTAAATGACGACGGCGGAAGCCGGCTCAGGCGGGAACGTTCAGGCGCGCGTGACGGAGGATGGAGACGATGGCCGGAGCCAGCTCGTCCTCCATCTGCCGGTACACCTCGGGTGACCGGCGGTAGGGGTCGATGATGTCGTTGTCCCCTGCATCGGGAGGCAAGGACAAATGCCGGACCCCCGCGGCCCTCGCTGCCAGGCTCTTCCAGAAGGCTGTGTTGGCAGCCAGCCGGTCGCCGTCGTCGGCCGTTCCTGCAGGGGGCGCGCCCCCGTCAGTTGCTGCCGCGCGCTGGTCCAGGACGTCGAGCATGCGGGCGAACTCGCGGATGGTGAAGGTGCGCTTGAGGAGAGAGGCGTCCAGCTGGAGCACTTCGCCGCGGTGTCCGGTGGTCATGGTGAGCACCAGGTCCACGCCGCGCAGGATCGCCGGGGTCAGCTGGCGGGCCGCGAAGTTGTCCGGGTCCCCGCCGAAGGTGCGCACAATATCCGCTGAGATGGGCTGCATGGGCTCGCCCACCATAGCGCGCGTCCCGGCGCTGGTGACCACGAAACCGCCCGGCACCGCCTGGTTGAGGCCTGCCTGCAGCAGCCTCTCGGCCACCGGAGAGCGGCAGATGTTGCCGGTGCAGACGGTGAGGATTCGTACTGGTGCGGATGTGTCCAAGGGGATTTTCTCTTTCCAGCCGGTGCGCGGACCGTCCGGCCCGCACGTTTCAACTTAACACGCAACCCCCGCACGCTCTCTCACTTGACGCCGCTTTTCCCCGGACGCTCTCTCACTTGACGCTGCTTTTCCCTGGACGCTCTCTCACTTGCCGCTGCATTTCGCCAGACGCTCTCTCACTCTCTGCGTTGAAACCGGTGCGCGTCACTACCATTCCAGCGGCACTGCGACCACCATGGAAGCAGGCACTGATGCGGAGGAGTGGCACGATGAGTCCACAGGACCAGCTGGAACGCGACTGCGTGATTGCCGGTGGCGGCCCGGCCGGCATGGTGCTCGGCTACCTGCTCGCGCGCGCCGGCCTGAAAGTCACCGTGTTGGAGAAGCACGCGGATTTCCTGCGCGACTTTCGCGGCGACACGGTGCACCCTTCCACGGTGACCCTCCTCGGCGAGCTCGGGCTGCGGGAGAAATTCCTGCAACTGCCCCTCACCCGGCTGCCCACCTTGGATGCCGTTGTGGAAGGCCAGCGCATCACTATGGCCGACTTCCGCACCCTCCGGGCCCCCGACAACTTCCTGGTCCTGGCCCCTCAGTGGGACTTCCTGAACTTCCTGGCCCGCGAGGCGGCAGTCTTCCCCACGTTCGAGCTGCTCATGAATACGGAGGCCACCGCACTGATCATGGAGCAGGACCAGGTGCGGGGCGTGCGGGTTGCAACGCCCGACGGCGGACGCGAGATCCGTGCCACGCTGACGGTGGCCGCGGACGGGCGGGCGTCCGTGCTGCGCTCTGCAGCCGGACTGGTTCCGGATGAGTTCGGCGTGCCCATCGACGTGCTGTGGTTCAACCTTCCCAAACCGCCCGCGCCGCCGCCCGTAACCCTCGGGTACATCTCCTCCCGCGGGATGGTCCTCACGCTTGACCGGGGCGACAGGTACCAGTCGGGCATGGCCATCCAGAAAGGGGGACTCGACGAACTCCGGGCTGCAGGGCTGGGCGCGCTCCGTGAACGGCTGACGCGCGCGGCTCTCGTGCTGCAGCCGGTGGTTGGCACCCTGCAGGACTGGGAGCAGGTCAAACTCCTCTCTGTCCAGATCAACCGGCTCCGGCGCTGGTACCGGCCCGGATTCATGGCGATCGGTGATGCCGCCCACGCCATGTCCCCGGTGTTCGGCGTCGGCGTGAACTTCGCCATCCAGGACGCCGTGGCACTGTTCAACGCCATCTCGGGTGACCTGGCTGCCGGAGCGGCCCCGGTGGAGAAGCTCGCGGCCGTGCAGCGGCGCCGCGAGATGCCGGTGAAAGTCATGCAGCTGATCCAGCGCAACGGGCATAAGGCCATCTCCAGGGCAGCCACGGGCCACAGCTTCGCCCCGCGCTGGGTGGTTGTGCTGATCCGGATCGCCTCACCGCTGCTGCGCCGACTCACCGCACGGTTTATCGGCGTCGGAATTCGCCCCGAACATGTGAAGCCGGCGGCGCCTGGATCCAGGCGCCGCCGGCCAGGCGAACGCTCTCTCACTTAACGCCGTTTCCGGATGGACGCTCTATCACTTTCTTGAGGAAAGTGATAGAGCGTCCATCGATTTGGTGCCGTAAGTGAGAGAGCGTTGGCCGATTTGGTGCCGTAAGTGATAGAGCGTTGGCCGATTTGGGGCATCTAGTGAGAGAGCGTCGTGGGGGAGGGTTAGAGCCCGGCGAGCATCTCCTTCATCTCCGCGATCTCCGCCTCCTGGGCGGTGATGATGTCGCGGGCCAGTTGGATGCTTTCGGGGTGCTTGCCGGCGGAGATTTCCTGCTGCGCCATGTCGATCGCGCCTTCATGGTGTCCGATCATGTGCTCCAGGAAGAGCCGGACGGCGTCCGTTCCCTGGGCGTCCTTCAGCTTCTCCATGCCCTCTGAATCGACCATGCCGGTCATGCCGTGCCCTGAGTGGTCCGACATCATGGCGGGCACGTTCCAGTCCTCGAGCCACCCGGTCATGGTTTCGATCTCCGGCGCCTGCGCGTCCTTGATCTTGGTGGCCAGGGCGGTGACGTCCGCGGGCATGTCCGGTTTCGCCAGGATCATGTCGCTCATCTCCACGGCCTGCGCGTGGTGCGGGATCATCATCTGGGAAAAGGCGATGTCCGCCGGGTTATGGCCGGCACTGGCATCGGGCATCATGCTGGACGCGGGGCCGGAGCTGCCGTGGTTCATGGGCATGGTGCTTCCGCCGGAGCTTCCGGCATCGGTGGCGCACCCGGCCAGGCCAAGTGAGGCTGCCAGCGCAGCGGCGACGGACAGGGCTTTGATCTTGCTGTTCATTGTGTGATGGTCCTTCAGGAAAGTAGGTGAACTGGGCCTGTGGAGGCGTGGGAGGCCACGCGGCGCAGTCCGTTTACGTTCGGCTGATGGACAGATCGCAGGGCGTCTTGCTTGGCGGGACGAAGGAGTAACCGGCGGCCCCGTGGGTGCCAAAAACCGGTGCAAGTAGTGCGGTGGGGCTTGCCGGGGGCGGGGCGGCCGCGAGCGATCCGGTCTTCGCCAGCGGGGTGCAGGACGCGCCTTCTTCCCGCACATCCGGGCACCCTGCGCTGCAGGATTCGGAGGCGGTGAAGGCCGCGCCTACCGCATCCGTCAGGGTCGCTGCGTGTCCGGCATGGGAATGTCCGACGGCGGCGTGTTCCGCCGCGGAGTGCCCACCGGGAGATTGCCCGACGGCGGAGTCCCCGGCAGCGAGGGCGACGTCCGCGTGGGCCGCGTGCGAGGAATGGTCCGCGGTCATGACGTGCATGCCGAAGATTCCGGCCACGACGGCCATAACCACAGCCAGCAGCCCCGCGCGGAGGAGGGCTGCCGGCAGGACACTGGCGCGTGCGGTCATGCTGGTTCCTCCTTCGCGGGACTGGATTGGATCAGGCTGGACTGGACTGGATTGAATCAGACTGGGATGGAACGGACCGGGTTCAGTACCTTCAACGTACCTCGGACGGGTTGAGTTTCACCCGCCGCAGCAGCTGGGCGTTCAGGGCCACCACAATGGTGGACACGGACATCAGGACGGCTCCGGCAGCCGGCGAGAGCACCACCCCGGCGAACGCCAGGACACCGGCGGCCAGCGGCACGGCCAGGACGTTGTAGCCGGTGGCCCACACCAGGTTCTGCCACATCTTGCGGTAGCTCGCCCGGGAGAGGTCCACCATGGAGAGCACCGCGCGCGGATCATTTCCGGCCAGCACCACCCCTGCGGACTCCATGGCCACGTCGGTGCCGGCCCCGATGGCGATGCCCACCTCGGCGCGGGCCAGCGCCGGCGAATCGTTGACGCCGTCGCCCACCATGGCCACCTTCAGGCCGCGCGCCTGCAGTTCCGCAACCTTCTTGTCCTTGTCCGCGGGCAGCACTTCGGCGAACACCTCGTCAATGTTCAGGTCCTCGGCCACGGCCTGGGCCACCTGCCGGGCGTCGCCGGTGATCATGCCCACCTTGACCCCGCGGTTCTGCAGGGCCGCCACGGCCTGGCGCGACTCAGCCCGCACCGCGTCCTCAAGGCTGACCGCCCCCAGCACGCGGCCGTCGTCGTCAATGACATGCAGGACGGCAGCGCCGCGGTCCATCCACGCCCGGGTGGACTGCGCCAGCGCGGAAGGTTCGACGGCGCCGAGCTCGCGCAGGAGCGCGGGCCCGCCCACGTGCACGGTGCGTCCGTCCACGCTGGCTTTGACGCCGCGGCCGGTCAGTGAGGTGGATCCGGTGGCGGCAGGAAGGGTGAGGTTGCGTTCCCGGGCCGCGCGGACGATGGCACGTGCCACCGGGTGCTCGCTGTCCGACTCAACAGCGGCGGCCAGGGCCAGCAGCTCATCAGCGTCCACTCCCTCGACGGCGGCCACATCCTTCAGTTCGGGCGCGCCCGTGGTGAGCGTGCCGGTCTTGTCGAAGAGGACCACGTCGATGGTGCGCATGCGCTCCAGCGCCATCCGGTTCTTGATCAGCACCCCGGCCCGGGCGGCCTGCTCGGTGGAGATGGCGATGACCAGCGGGATGGCCAGGCCCAGGGCGTGGGGGCAGGCGATGACCAGGACGGTCACGGTGCGGGTGACGGCCTCCGGGATGCTGCCCAGCAGGGTCCAGGCGATGAAGGTGAGGACACCCGCGCCGGCGGCAAAGTAAAACAGGAAAGCTGCGGCGCGGTCGGCCAGGGCCTGGGCCCGGGAGGAGGACGACTGTGCCTCGGCCACCAGCCGCTGGATGCCGGCCAGGGCGGTGTCGTCGCCCACGGCCGTCACCCGGACGCGGACGCTGGTGTCCGTGGCGACGGTTCCGGCCACCACGGTGTCGCCCGGGCCGCGCGGCACGGTTTTGGATTCGCCGGTGATCATCGACTCGTCGACTTCCGCCTGCCCCTCCACCACCGTTCCGTCCGCAGGCATCCGGGCGCCGGAACGGACCAGGACCAGGTCGCCTTGCTGGAGTTCTGAGACGGGAACAGTTTCGGTGCCGGTGTCCGTGATGCGTTCGGCTTCATCTGGCAGCAGCGCGGCGAGGGCATCCAGGGCTCCCTGCGCCGAACCCAGGGCCCGCATCTCGATCCAATGGCCCAAAAGCATGATGGCAACCAGCAGCGCGAGCTCCCACCAGAAGTCCAGGTCGAAGCCGCCCAGCCCCAGGCTGGTGACCCAGGATGCGGCGAAGGCAACGGTGATGGCCATGGCGATCAGCAGCATCATGCCCGGCCGGCGGTCCTTCAGCTCGTGCAGGCCGCCCTTGAGGAATGGCTGGCCGCCGTAGAGGAAGATCACCGTGCCCAGGACGGGCGGGATCCAGGTTGACCCGGGGAACATGGGGGCCATGTAGCCCAGGAGGTGCCCCACCATGGGGCTGAAATAGATCACGGGGATGGACAGGGCCAGCGTCAGCCAGAACCTGTTCTTGAACATGGCGGTGCTGTGTCCGGCGTGCTGCCCGTGCGTGTGGACGGCATGGTCGTCGTCATGGCGCGCGGCGTGGCCGTGGCCATCGTGCCCGCTGCCTGAAGCAGCCGCCGGTTCGGTGAGGGTGCCGCGTGAGGGGCGGTCGTCGTCGTGGTGGTGCTGGTGGTCCTGCATCGGTTCCTCCTTGGAGGGCGCCGCAACCCGGGGCAGCAAGCCCCGGCGCGGAAATCAGTTGGAGGCCAGGGAGTACCCGGCTGAGGTGACGGCCTGGCGGACCGCCGCGTCTGAAACGGAGCCGGCAACGGCCAGGCCGGAACGGCCGCCTGCTACCAGGTCCACGGACGCCGCCTCGACGCCATCAAGGGCGGAGACGGCCTTCTCCACCGTCTGGACGCAGTGCCCGCAGGTGAGGCCCTCGACGGCGAAGATCCGCTGGGAGGGGGCAGCGGCGTCGGAAATCACGACGGTGGCCGGCGCCTTCTGCGCGTGGCCTGCGGGGGAGCAGCAGCTGCAGCCGGCGCTGGAGGCCAGGGGGAGCTCGGGGCGGTTCTCACTATCAAACATGTCAGTTCCATTCCTTGGTGAAGGACGATTCCTTGCTGGGCAGGTGCTGGGGTTGAACGGCTGTGACGGCGGCGCGGGGCACCGGCCTGGACATACCACTTCACTGACAACACCTCGAATATACCCCTAGGGGGTATGTCCGTCAAGGCCGGAGCCGCCCGGAGGGTACCGGCGCCTTGGTAGTGGCCATAGTCCTTACGCCCGGGGGCCTTGCCCGGCCATAATGGATTAAGTGCGGACTGTGCCAACGGCCGGGGACGTGTTGGACGCTACATGGAGGTGGCCCTGTGTCAGAGCTGACCGGCCCTTATACCTATTCCAGCGCGCTGGGGGACAACCAGTGCGTTGCCGGGACGTTCCACGCGGACGTGGCCACGGGAAAGCTGCACTGGTCGGACGCCATGTTCCAGCTGCACGGCTACCGGCGGGGCGAGGTTGTCCCCACCTTGGAGCTGCTCTTCTCCCACAAGCATCCGGAGGACAGGCCCAAATGCGAGGAAATTGTGGCGCAGGTTGTCCGGACCGGCGGCTATTTCTGCATGTACCACCGCATCATCGATGCGCAGGGCCGGACCCGGCGGGTCCTGACAACCGGTGACGCCCTTGTGGAGGGCGGGAGGGTCTCCGCCCTTGAAGGCGTCATGATCGACCTCACTTCAACGCTTCAACGTGAAACCGAGCAGACCGCCCGTGACGCCGTTATTGGAGCCACGTCCACCCGGACCGTCATAGACCAGGCCCGCGGCATCCTCATGGGCCAGCTGAACATGGGCTCGGAGGACGCTTTCCAGATGCTCGTGAGTACCAGCAGCCACCGCAACGTCAAGCTCGTTGTGGTGGCCGCCGAGCTGGTGCAGCTGGCCAACTCGGCGGAGTCGCGCAAGTACCTGCAGGCGGCGGTGAAGGCCATTGAGATGGAAGGCCGGGGGAATGCGGCGCAACGGAAGCGGGCTGTCTAGGGTCAGTTAGTGGTGCTCCACCCAGCACGCCAGAATGGTGGTGGACAACTGGTAGGCCAGCGCATTGCGGCTGATGTCATCCGGACCCATGGCCTCCGGCAGGCCGGAGGCGTCAACCTGCAGCACAAAGCTGTCCTTCTGGAACACTGCCGATCCGTCCGCGGTTTCATAGGCGGGAAAGCCGAGGCTGGCGAGCCCTTCGATCGGCGTCGCGTCCACCGCCAGCGCTTGCATGGCGTCAAAGTACGTCAGTGCCGCCGCCTTGTCCGATGCTTCCCGGACGGAAATTTCAAGGGCACCCTCGTCCAGGTGGTACGTGCACGTGAAGGTGCTGTCCGCCCAGCTGTTGACGGTGTGCGGATCCTGCTCCAGGTCCAGGATCGCCGTCAGCCTGTCCATCGGCTGATCACCGCACACCATCTTCGCTGCTTCGCTGGGTTCACTGACGGCAGAGCGCGGGGAGGGGGAGCCGCCGCCGTGGTGTCCCGCGTGGCCGCCCTGCATCGAAGGCGCTGCGGCAGCGGGCGCTGCCGGGGCGGAAGCGTTCGACGACGGCGCCTGGGCCGCTCCCACGGACCCCGCCGCAGCAGCGCAGCCGGAGAGCAGCAGGGCTGAGACAGCAAGCGAAGCAAGCAGCGGGGTGCGGTGGGTCATGACTCGTCCGTCCTGGCCGCACCCCTGTGCGGGTTCGCGGCCGTTTGTTCGGTTACTGAGGGATTAGGCGTTGGTGCGATGGGGCGTTGGCGGGAAGCAGGTCAGGCGTTGAGCTTGGCGTAGATGACGTAGTTGTCATCGAAGAGCCCTGTGGCGGGGTCGTAACCGTCGCAGGTGATCAGCCGGAGTTCGGACCCTGCCGTGTTTCCGTAGACCTCCAGAGTGGGGAAGTCGTTCTTGCTGTAGAGGGCTCCGCGGTCAACGGTGAACACGGCGGTGCTGCCGTCGGTTCGCGAGACGTGGATCTCGGCTCCCGGGGTGAGCTTGCGGAGGTCCGCGAACACACCGCCACGGCCGCTGGGAGAATTGACGTGGCCCAGCATGACGGACGGTCCACGTTCGCCGGGGGTTGGCGAACCGTTGTACCAGCTGGCCGGAGCGCCGCTTCCGGAGTCCTGCGGTACCTCAAGCGAGCCGTTCTCCCTCAGGCCCAGCTTGAGCAGATCGGTCCGCACGCCGATGGCGGGAATTTCCAGGACCACCGGCTCGGACCGGGACAGGACTGCCAATTCTGAAGCGGCAGCCGCCGGAACGGACGGGGCTGGTGCCGCCGGACTGGCCGCAGGCGGGGCGGGGGTCGCGGAAGGTGCGCCGGAAGCGGAAGCGGAAGCTGGGGCACCGGCGTCGGGCGCTCCGGAATCTGCGGTGCCGCAGCCGCCCAAAGCCAGCAGGAGCAGAAGCCCGGCCGCCGTGGTGGCCCAGGGGCCCCCGCAGCGGCCGGAGTTCAGGGTTGTCACAGTGATGATCCAGTCAGCCCAGGCTTAGGCCACGGATCCGGCGCTGCGGCGGCGAACAACGTAAGCGCCGCCGGCGAGAGCGGCCAGGGCCAGGCCGCCACCGAGAGCCAGGGCGCCAGTGTCGGTGCCGGTTTCCTGGGCAATGCCGGTGTCGGCACCGCCTGCCGGCATCTTCATCTGTCCGGCGGCCAGGGTTCCGCACAGGGCGGGGGAGGTGGCCGCCAGCGGAAGCTCGGGAACAAGATCGCTCTTGGCTGCCTGGCCGGCCGGGCTCAACGTTGCCGGGTCAAGGCCGTGGACCACAACCACGGCGGTTCCTGCTTCCAGGGCGGCCTTGGTTTCAGCGTTCAGCTCGAAGGTGCGGTCCACAGTGTAGCTTGCGCCCTGGCCGGCCACCTTGAGGTCAAGCCCGGCGGCAGGGCTGGTATCGCCGCTGGTGGACAGGGTGGTGACGATGCCGCCGTAGCCCGGTGCGCCTTCGGTGGTGGAGACAACCTGGTCACCGTCCTTGTCGGCGGAGGGTGCCGGGCAGACACCCTGGGCGCCGCCGTGGATGTGCTGGACGTGGGGGTAGGGGGCGTCCATGAACGTCGCGGCCAGGCCTGAGACCTTGAGGACGGCGTGGGCCTGGTTGCCCGTGACATCAACGGTGATGGTGCCGGAGGCCGAGCTGCCGTTGATCTGGCCCAGGGTGGACTGGTAGTGGTCGGCCCCGTCGTGGGCCATGGCGGGGGCGCCTGAAAGCGCAAGGGCGCCCAAAGCCAGGGTAGGTACGGCAAGGAAGCGGAGTGTCTTGTTCATCGGAAAGCAGTCTCCTCATACAAGTAACGGTGTCGTCCCAGTTGAGCGACAAGAGTGATTCGCTGCCACTGCTGTTACGGATGGGAAAAAAGTGAACTGGGACACAGGCCATTGGTGGCAGCAATAACGAAACTCGAGGGAATCGCCCCCTGTAGGATGGACGGAAGGTGCGCCGGGAAGTCTGGTCGGCATAGTCTTGTAGACCCCAAATGCCAGGAGACTCCATGAACCAGACCACGCCCTCAACACCCCCGCCCGGGCAGGGGAAATCCACCGTTCTTTCCAGGGGCAGTTACGCCGAGGCGCTCCGGATCGGGGAGATTCTCCGCAAGGAGACGGTCGGCGGTGCCCTGCTGGTGGCAGCTGCGGTCATCGCCCTCATCTGGGCCAACTCGCCGGCGTCGGACAGCTACTTTGCCCTCCGGGACTTCAAGTTCGGTTACGAGCCCTGGCACCTTGAGCTCAGCCTCGGTGCGTGGGCGGCGGACGGGCTGCTGGCCATTTTCTTCTTCCTGGTGGGCCTGGAACTGAAACGCGAGTTCGTGGCAGGGGACCTGCGCCAGATCAGCAAATCGATCGTGCCTGTTGCAGCCGCCGTGGGCGGCGTGGTGGTACCGGCCCTGATTTACGTTGTCATCAACCTCACCAGCCCCGAGACCCTGCGCGGTTGGGCCATCCCCACGGCCACGGACATCGCGTTCGCGGTGGCGGTCCTGGCCATCATCGGCTCCCACCTTCCCAGCGCCCTGCGGATTTTCCTGCTGACCCTGGCCGTGGTGGATGACCTGATTGCGATCAGCATCATCGCGTTCTTCTACACGAGCGACCTGGACGTCACGCCGCTGCTCCTTTCCCTCATCCCACTGGCCCTCTACGCCTTCCTGGCGCACAAATACCGCCACTTCTTCGGGATGAAAGCCTCCGCAGCCTGGGTCATCCTGCTGCCGCTTGGCGTGATCACCTGGGCCCTTGTCCACGCGTCCGGCATCCACGCCACCGTGGCCGGCGTGCTGCTGGGCTTCGCCGTCCCCGTCCTGCGCTCCCAGGCCGCAGGCGGTCCGGACGCCGGGCCCGGCCTGGCGGAAATCTTCGAACACCGCTTCCGGCCCATCTCTGCGGGCGTGGCGGTTCCCATCTTCGCGTTCTTCTCCGCCGGCGTGGCCGTTGGCGGCTGGGAGGGGCTGGGTTCGGCCCTTGCGGACCCGGTTGCGCTGGGCATCATCGTGGGCCTGGTGGTGGGCAAGCCGATCGGCATCCTGGGTGTCACCTGGCTGCTGACCAAGGTCACCCGGGCGGAGCTGGACAAGTCCTTCAAATGGATCGACGTCTTTGGCGTGGCCCTCCTGGCCGGCATCGGGTTCACGGTGTCACTGCTGGTGGCCGAGCTCAGCTTCGGGCAGGGGAGCCTGCACGATGACCACGCCAAGGTAGGCATCCTGGCCGCGTCAGTGCTCGCGGCGCTGCTGGCCGCGGCGGTACTGACTACAAGGAACCGGCAGTACCGCGCAGAGGAAGAGCGGGAGAAAGTGGACGCGGACCAGGACGGCATCCCGGACGTGTACCAGGACCGGACCTGACACCACCTCCACCAACAGCAACGCGGGGCCCGCTCCGCACCCTCCCGAATCATCGGATGGGTGCGGAGCGGCCCCGCGTTTGGTTAAGCCGCAGACAGCGCGCCTAGCGGCGCACTGAGTTCCTGCGTCCCACAACAGCCTCAGCTGTTCCCACCAGCAGCACCGCGGCGATGACAGCCACGATGAAGCCCACGAAGTTCAGCTCGAAGATGTCTCCGGTGCCCAGCAATGATGCGACCACTCCGCCGATGACCGAGCCAACGAGGCCCAGCAGGAGGGTGGCCAGCAGGCCCAGGTTCTGCTTGCCCGGCTTGATCAGGCGGGCAAGTGCGCCAATGATCAGGCCGGCAACGATGAATCCAATCACGGTGTGCTCCTTAGTGGTGGTTGCGGGCGGATGGCGCCCGTACTGCCGCAGCGGTGCCGCAATGGATTCATTCTATGTACACCTCCGGCCGCTTCTGCTGTGCGCGGCGGCGATGCTGAGGGCGATGGTCCCCGTGCTGGCGGGAATCAAGCCGGGGCCAGCGGCTTGGCCTGTTCCTCCACGTGCCGGATTTCCAGCGCCTCCGGGTCCAGCAGCTTCCGCGTGCCGGTCCGCGCGTCCAGGATCCAGAACAGTTCCAGGGCCGGGACGACGTCCATCACCCGCCCCCGGTGGAAAAGTTTGCCGTTGTGCCATGCCTCGATCTGGTCGCCGACCCTGAGCTGGCCGGTGAGAACTCCCTGTGCCTCCATGATGCGCCTCCTGCTGTTGTGTCCCCGTAAGAGACAGCATGCCGTGGCCAGGTTGCTGAAATGTTTCAATGCGGTGTTTTTTCTGTGACTATGCGGGAGGTTTGCGGAGCGGCCCCGAGGAACTGCTGAACTGCGGGATTGCACTCGTGCTGGCTTGCCTGTGCCGACGCGGAACGGCCGCAGGACTCTTTTGCGTCTCTGCTGTGGGCGTACATGCCCGGTCCGGCGGGGACCGTGCCGGTAAGATGGAATGCATTATGGATGACCCTCCTTCACATATGCCCAAGCCCCTCCGCCTTCTGACCGGTTCGCCGGCCACCACGGGAGAGGGGCGCCTGAATGTATGAATGGATCATGCTCGGTATCGGCCTCGTCCTGACGGTCGGTACCGGTTTTTTTGTTGCTTCCGAGTTCGCGCTGGTCAACCTGGACCGCAATGACCTCGAAGCCCGCCAGGCCCGCGGGGAAAAGCGCCTCAAGCCCACCATCAAGGCGCTGAAGATCACCTCGACCCACCTCTCAAGTGCGCAGCTGGGGATCACCCTGACAACGCTGCTCACGGGTTACACGTTCGAACCGGCGATCAGCTCGATGCTGCGCGGGCCCCTGCTCTCGACCGGACTTCCAGAGGCTGTTGTGCCTGGCATCGGCGCTGTCGTGGGCATTTTTATCGCCACTGTCTTTTCCATGGTGATCGGCGAGCTGGTGCCCAAGAACTTCGCCCTGGCGCTGCCCCTGGCCACGGCCAAGTTCGTGGTCCCGTTCCAGGCTCTCTTCACCGCCGTGTTCAAGCCCGTGATCCTGCTGTTCAACAACACTGCCAACAAGATCATCCGGTCCTTCGGCATCGAGCCGAAGGAAGAACTCTCCGGCGCCCGCAGCGCCGAGGAACTCAGCTCGCTGGTCCGCCGGTCAGCCCTTGAGGGCCTCCTGGACGCTGACCATGCGGTTCTGCTGCACCGGACCCTCCGGTTCTCGGAGCACTCCGCCGCGGACGTCATGACTCCCCGCGTGCGCATGACGGCAGTCAACGCCGATGACACGGCCGAAGACATCGTGGCGCTTGCCACCACCACCGGCTACTCCCGCTTCCCCGTCATTGGGGAGGACCGTGACGACGTGCAGGGCGTGCTCCACGTGAAGCAGGCCTTCGCCGTGGACCTGGCCGACCGCTCACGGGTACTGGCCTCGGAGCTGATGATTGAGCCGTTGCGGGTGCCTGAGTCCATGGGCGTGGATACCCTCCTGGTCCTGCTGCGGAAGCAGGGCCTGCAGGTGGCCATCGTCTCCGATGAGCACGGCGGCACCGCCGGCATCGTGACGCTGGAGGACCTGGTGGAGGAGATCGTCGGCGAGCTCGAAGACGAACATGACCGTGCCCGCACCGGCGTGGTCCGGACAGGGCGGTCCATCACCTTTGACGCGTCCCTGCGGCCCGACGAACTCCTGGACCGGACGGGCATCACCGTGCCCGACGGCGAGGAGTACGACACCCTGGCCGGCTTTGTCACGGATCAGCTGGACCGTATCCCTGAGTTGGGCGATGAAGTAGGGATCGACGGCGGCACGCTCCGGGTGGAGCGCGTCCTGGGTACGCATGTGGAGCGGATCCGCTTCACCCCTGACGCTTCGGAGGACGCACCCAAGAGTGCGCATGACCGCATTATCGATGGCCTGACGCAGGAGCTGACCCATGAGTGAATATCTTCCCGGCATCATCTGGCTGGTGGTGCTCCTGGTGGTCAACGCCTTCTTCGTCGGTGCGGAGTTCGCCGTCATTTCGGCCCGCCGCTCGCAGATTGAGCCGAAGGCTGAGGCCGGCAGCAAAGCTGCAAAAACCACGCTGTGGGCCATGGAGCATGCCACGCTGATGCTGGCTACCAGCCAGTTGGGCATCACGGTCTGTTCCCTGGTGATCCTGAATGTTTCCGAACCTGCCATCCACCACCTGCTGGAAATTCCGCTGGGCCTCACGTCCCTCTCCTACGAGGCGATCAGCATTATTGCCTTCATTACGGCGCTGCTGCTGGTCACCTTCCTGCACGTGGTGCTGGGGGAGATGGTCCCCAAGAACATCTCTTTCTCCGTTCCAACCCGGGCGGCCCTCATCCTGGCCCCGCCGCTGGTGATGGTCTCCCGCGTGGTCAGGCCGGTGATCTGGACGCTGAACGGAATCGCGAACTCCATCCTGCGCCTGTTCAAGGTGGAACCCAAGGACGAGGCCACCAGTGCCTACACCCTCGATGAGGTGGCTAACATCGTGGAGCAGTCCACCCGCGACGGCATGCTGACGGACACCACCGGAACCCTGAGCGCCGCGTTCGAGTTCACGGCCAAGACCGTGGCGGACGTTGAGGTGCCCATCTCCGAGATGGTGCTGCTGCCTGAGACCGCCACGCCGGCTGACATCCAGCGCGCGGTGGCCGGGCACGGGTTCTCCCGGTACATCCTCACCAATGGCGACGGCGAGCCCTCCGGGTACCTGCACCTCAAGGACGTCATGGACCTGACCACGCAGGAGAAGTTCACCCAGCGGGTGCCGGGCAAGCGGATCCGCCGCCTTGCCTCCGCCTACAGCGGCAGCGAGCTTGAGGACGCACTGGCCACGATGCGCCGCACCGGCGCGCACGTTGCGCGGGTGTTCGACGCGAAGGGCAACACCACCGGTGTCCTCTTCCTGGAGGACATCATCGAGGAACTGGTAGGCGAGGTCCAGGACGCCACCAGCGCCTGACACGCCGGCTGCAGCCAAGGCTCCACGGCCCCTGCACCACGGCCCCTGCACCACAGCCACGAAGGCGCCGCTCCGCCACGGAGCGGCGCCTTCCGCCGTTAACGGGCCCGGCCAGCGGCGCAGGACACAACGGCAGACCAGGCCTACAATGAGTGCATATACGTGCACATATGCACTCAAGGAGTGGGCTGGATGTTTTCGGTTCTGCGGAACGCAACGTATAGGAGCCTCTTTGCTGCCCAAATCGTGGCGCTGATCGGCACGGGCCTGCTGACGGTCGCGTTGGGGCTGCTGGCCTATGACCTGGCTGCGGGCAATGCTGGGGCGGTGCTCGGTACCGCGCTGACCATCAAGATGCTTGCGTACGTGGGCCTGGCGCCGGTGATCAATGCGCTGCTGGCCCGCTGGCCGAAAAAACCGGTCCTCATCGGGGCCGACCTGGTGCGCGGGGCAATGGCCCTGTCGCTGCCGTTCATCACCGAAACCTGGCAGATCTACGTGGTGATTTTCCTGCTGCAGTCAGCCTCCGCCACGTTCACCCCGGCGTTCCAGTCGCTGATCCCCGCCGTCCTTCCGGACGAACGGGACTACACGCGCGCGTTGTCCCTGTCCCGGCTGGCGTACGACATGGAGGCCCTGGCCAGCCCGGCCCTTGCCGCGCTGCTGCTCACTGTTGTCAGCTACAACAACTTGTTCCTGGGTACCGTGGCAGGGTTCCTGTTCTCCGCCCTCATGGTGGCCATGGCCGTCCTGCCGCGGGTCCCCGCCGGGGCGTCTCCGCAGGCCTCGCTCTGGCACAGGACCACGCTCGGCGCCAGGATCTTCTGGCGGAACCGGCGGCTCAGGTCGCTGCTGGCACTGAACCTGGTGGTCGCGGCCCCCACGGCCCTGGTGCTGGTGAACACGGTGGTCTATGTCCGCGATGTCCTGCAGCGGCCGGACACGGACCTTGCCCTGGCGCTGGCCTGCTTTGGGGTGGGGTCCATGATCGTTGCCCTGTCCGCCCCGTGGCTGCTTGAACGCCTGGGTGACCGGACGGTGATGCTCGCCGGGGCCGCCGTCGTTCCCTTCGTCATGGCCGGCGCCGTCGCCATCCCGTGGGCCACGCCCGGCAGCGGATGGTGGCTGCTGCTCACCCTCTGGTTCCTCCTGGGTGCGGCGAACTCCACCATCCTTACGCCGTCGGCGAGACTGCTGCGCGGAGCCTCCACCGAGGACACCCGGCCGTATGTTTTCACGGCGCAGTTCTCGCTCTCGCACGCCTGCTACATCCTGGCCTATCCGCTGGCGGGCTGGGTGGGAGCCATGGCCGGTTTGGGCTGGGCCGCGGCGGGGCTGACAATTGTTGCGATGATAGGCAGTGCAGGAGCATTCCTGTCCTGCCCCCGGCACGATGCCGCAGGGGCCATGGGCCGTGCAGGGGAGGAGCAGGACAGTGGCCAGCCAGCCCCGCAGCGAAGCCGCGCCCGCCGCTGATGTCCCGTCCCTGGTCCACCAGGTAACTCCGGGGCCGGAGCTGCTGGAGGCAGCCTCCGCCACCCTCCGGATGCTGGCCGAGCCCACGCGCCTGCACCTGCTCTGGCAGCTGGCGCAGGGTCCCAAGACCGTGACCGAGCTGACGGCCGCCGTCGGAGTTCCGCGGACGGTGGCAAGCCAGCACCTGGCCAAACTCCGCCTCAGCGGGTTGGTGGACACGCGCAAGGACGGCCGCCACGTGATCTATTCGTTGCGCGACGGGCACCTGGTGCGCCTGATCCGCGAAACCATCAACCATGCGGACCACCGCGTCACCGGCGAACCCACCCACGGCTGACGCGTCGAAAGGGCGCGTGCCGCAGCTCACCGGGCAAAATGATCAGCACCCTTAGTGATTTGTGGTTACGATGGGTAGGTAAGCCGCTGGCAGCACGCCGGCGGGAGCCGACCGTAGGGAGAAACACCATGGGTTTGGACGACAAGATTGGTAACGCAGCCGAGAAGCTTGGCGGCAAGGGTAAAGAGGCCGCCGGCGAAGCGACCGGCGACGATCGTTTGAAGGCCGAAGGCCAGGGCGACCAGGCCAAGGGCGACCTGAAGCAGGCCGGCGAAAAGGTCAAGGACGCTTTCAAGAAGGACTGACCTTCCGGTCCATCAGCACGGGGTGCGGTTCCATTGGAGCCGCACCTTTTGTCCTTAACCGAAGGTCCGGGCAGGGGCGGTCCGTTATTTCAGCCAGGAGAGTTCGTGAGAAGTTTAGGTAGCCTGCGCGGCGTCGCCGATGCCACTTTTTCGCAGCTCCAGCGCTTGCTGATCCAGGGAGACAACTGAATGCAGACTCAAAACCGGGTAAACCCGTGGCAGGACGGTCTTGGCCGGGTGAGTATCAGGGCAGGCCAGATTCTGGTGCTTCTGGCACTTTCGGCCATCCTGGTCTACGGGCTCATCCAGGTGCGGCTGGTGGTCATCCCCCTGCTGCTGGCACTGATTCTGGCGGCTGCCATCGCACCGCTGGTGAACTGGCTCAGAAGGAAAGGCTGGCCCAGCGCGGCCGCCACCGGCTTCTCCTTCCTCTTGCTCCTGCTGACCCTGGGTGGACTGGTCACGGCCATTGTTTTCGCCGTGATCGGCCAGGCGGGGGAACTGGGACGCAGCGCGACGGAGGGGTTCGACCAGGTCTACGGCTTCGTCCGGAACGGCCCGATTCCCATCGATGACCAACAGATCCAGCAGGCACGTGACGCCGTGCTGGACTTCGTCACCAGCAGTACGGCGGGCGCCGGTGTTGTCACCGGCCTCAGCGCGGCAGGGACGTTCATCACCGGTGCCCTGCTCATGGCCGTGATCCTTTTCTTCTTCCTCAAGGACGGAGAACGCATCTGGGCGTTCGTCCTGCGCGCTTTCAAGGGCACGCGGCTGGTCAAAGCGAGGCGCGTGGGGCAGGACAGCCTCGCGGTGCTTGGCGGGTATGTCCGGGGAACGGCCATCGTGGCCGTCGTCGATGCCGTCTTCATCGGGTTGGCGCTGGTAATCCTCGGAGTTCCGCTCGCCCTGCCGCTGGCCGCCATCGTGTTCATCGGCGCCTTCATCCCGCTGGTGGGAGCCACCCTCGCCGGCGTGCTGGCTGCCCTCGTGGCGCTGGTGGCCAACGGGCCTGTCACGGCCCTGATCGTGATCATTGTCGTCATTGTTGTCAACCAGCTTGAAGGCAACTTCCTGCAGCCGGTGGTCATGGGGCGCACTCTCAGCGTGCACGCCCTGGTCATCCTGCTGGCACTCACAGCCGGTACCATCCTGGCGGGCATTATCGGCGCCATCCTCTCCGTTCCCCTGGCGGCCGTTATCTGGGCCGCGATCAAAGCATGGAACGAAAAATCAGACGATGAAATCACGGCGGAGGATGTTTCCAGAGCCGAGCAGGACACCGCCCGGGATTCCCACGGCCAGCTGTCCGCCACCGCGGCAACGGACCAGCCTTCGCGGGAACCGGCGGCATCCCACAGCGGCGCGGGCCAGGGAACCGAGGAATAGGTGAACACACGCAGCGCACACTGGCTCGATGCCCTGCGGACCCAGCTCTGGCCGCTTCCGGCATTGGCTGTTGCCTTGGCCGTCGTCCTGGGCATAGCGCTGCCTGCGCTGGATTCGGCCGTTGACGGCGAGCTGCCGGACAGCGTCACGGTTTTCCTTTTCAGCGGCGGGCCGGAGGCTGCCCGGGCTGTCCTGCAGGCCATTTCGGGTTCGCTCATCACGGTGACCTCGCTGACGTTCTCGCTCACCGTGGTAACCCTGCAGCTGGCCAGCAGCCAGTTCTCGCCCAGGCTGCTGCGGACCTTCACCTCGGACCGGTTTGTCCACGGAACGCTGGCGCTCTTCCTGGCCGCCTTCGCCTTCTCCCTGACAGTCCTGCGCAGTGTGCGGGAAGAGGGTAACGGCAATACCGCCTTCGTACCTGAAATCTCCGTCACGGTGGCTTATGCGCTAGCCATGGCCAGCGTCGTCGGGCTGGTGCTCTTCCTGGCGCACCTCACGCGGGAAATCCGAGTGGAAACCATGATGCGCCGAGTCAACGTGGAAACCCAGGAAACCATGGACCGCGTCTTTCCCCAGAATCGACCCGCACCCCCGCCACAGCCCTTTCCGGCGTCGGGCAGCTTCCCCATCCGCGCCAGTTCCTCCGGCTTCCTGACCTCATACGTCCAGGGCGAACTCCTGCAGGCTGCGAAAGATGCCGGTGCCGTTCTTCGCATAGACCGGGAACCGGGCAGCTCACTGGTGCAGGGCGTCCCGTTTGCCACCGCCTGGCCCGTGGCGCCGGGAGCAACGTTCACCGCAGAAATCCGGGAGAAGCTCACCAAGGACACCAACGCCGCCGTGGCAACCGGGCATGAACGCACCAACGTCCAGGACGTGGGATTCGGGTTTCGGCAGCTCGTGGATGTTGCCGCCCGGGCGCTCTCCCCGGGCATCAACGATCCCACCACGGCAGTGCACGTCATCGGGCACCTCTCGGCGCTCCTGTGCAGGCTGGCGGAGCGTAACCCCGGACCGGAGCACCTGGTCGACGACGACGGCCGGGTCAGGGTGGTGCTGTCCCATCCCGGAATGCAGGACTTCCTCAGCCTGGCCATGGACCAGCCCCGGCAGTACGGCGCGGCGGACCCTGCCGTCGCCGCCCGCCTCCTCCGGCTCCTCCACGAGCTTGCGTGGTGCGACCGGACGGGCCAGTACCGGGCGGAGATCGTGGATCACCTGGGCCGAATGCGCAACGCCATCGGCTCCGCACACTATTCGAGCCCGGAACGGAAAAACCTGATGGACCTTTCTGATTCCATCGCAAAAGTAATACTCATGTGATCTGCGGAACAGGAATACGAAGCTAGGCTGAGTAAAAGCCCTCTACAGGAAGTGGTGATGGCCACACTGGGTTCGTCTGCGCTTGGACTGCTTCGCCGCCTTGTTGCGCTGCGGAGCGTTTTCGTATGGCTGCTCCTGGTCCTGCTGATTGCCGGCGCTGCTTCCTACACGGCCGGCAGCCGGTACGCCCTGGTTCCCGGGCACGGCCCGGTGCAGTCAGCGGGCGGACAAACCGCTGGCGAAGAGCCGCTTCAGGCAATAACCGAAGCCGGCCCGGCAGAGCCTTCAGCCTCAGCGTCGCAGTCCGGCCGGGCGATCCACGAGGCCGGCCCCTCCGAGCCTGCGGGACTCGAGAAAGAGGGCGAGCGGAGTAAGGCGCCCCGCGGCGAACCGGTCCCGGTGCGGACCGGAGCCGTGGATCCGCCGTCGCTAATCCAGCGGCTGCCCGGTGGCAGCCTCCATTCCAGTGACGTGCCGCCGGAGCCGGAACTGCCGGCGCTCACGGTG
The DNA here is from genome assembly GCF_046097905.1 of Pseudarthrobacter sp. NKDBFgelt. Classification (NCBI taxonomy): domain Bacteria; kingdom Bacillati; phylum Actinomycetota; class Actinomycetes; order Micrococcales; family Micrococcaceae; genus Pseudarthrobacter; species Pseudarthrobacter sp. NKDBFgelt. The sequence goes on from NZ_JBJURL010000057.1 coordinate 22,708, forward strand.
GTGGATCTTTCCATCAGCAGGACGTAGGAACGGTTCGCCGTTCCACTACACCTCTACCTGCTGTATTGACCTGGAAAGAGATACCAATGACACCTGTACAGTCCATGCTGGATGCCTACCCCAAGGATGTGGCGGGCATCGACAAAGCCAAGCTCGTGGAATGCATCCAGGCGTGTTTCGACTGCGCGCAAACATGCACCGCGTGCGCCGACGCCTGCCTGAACGAGGACATGGTGGCCGAGCTCACCAAGTGCATCCGCACCAACCTCGACTGCGTCGACATCTGTGCCGCCACCGGAAAGATCCTCTCCCGCCACGGCAATTACGACGTCGGGATCACCCGGGCAGTGCTGGAAGCATGCCGCATCGCCTGCCGTGCCTGCGCGGAGGAGTGCGGCCAGCACGCGTCCATGCACCGCCACTGCGAGGTGTGCGCTGAGGCTTGCCGCCGCTGCGAGCAGGCCTGCACCGACCTCCTCGCCTCACTGGACTAGGCGGGGGTGGCGGCCATGACACATTCACAGATTCCGCTGGCGGTTCGACGCGCCGGCAACCGGGGCGGAGCCCGTGCGGGGCGGGCGGAGGACCCGCAGCTGCGGCGGATGCTGGCCACGCACGTCCACTGCGGCGAGCCCATGCAGTTGGTAGCAGCGCCGAGCGATGGGCTGGCAGCAAAGAACGACGGCGGCCTGCTCACCTACCGGTGCGCGTGCGGGTTCAGCTTCGACCACTGGGAGGGCTGACCGGCCCCTGTCCAACGGCAGGGTTTTCCTTGGCGCTTATTGGGGGCGCCGAGGGCAGCCCGGCCGCGGCAGGGCTCAACCTTCAGTCGCGGCCGCTGAGCCGTTCGATGAGTTGATCGGCCTGGGCCAGGTTGCGGGCCATCTTGGCGCGCTCAGCCACGGCCTTCTCCAGGTACGCGGCGAGTTTGGCCTGCGCGTCACCGGCGGACCCTGTTTCCTGTGAGGAGAAGAGCTCGAGGATGTCGGCCATCTCCTCCAGCGAGAACCCCAGGGGCTTCATTTGCTTGATCACCATGAGGCGCTCGACGTCGTCCTCTGAATACACCCGGAAGCCGCCCTCGGTGCGGGCCGTGGCTGGAAGCAGCCCCACGTCGTCGTAATGGCGGATCGTGCGCAGGGACAAACCTGTCCGTTCCGCCAGCTCGCCGATATGCATGGTGGAAGTTCCGGTTCGTGCTGTCATTTCGTGGGCCTCCGTAATGTCCGCGTTCAACTCTACCATCACGTTAGGGTAGAGTTGTTTTCGGTTGGTGAGCCGCCTGAGCGCGCTCCCGGTATCCCGGCGCAAGGCTGCGCCCCTTCATTCTTCTAAAGAGCGGGGGCGCAGACGCGCGTCCTCCTGACCATGAACGGAGCCAGCAATGGCCGTCAAAACCGCCGCGGATGCCCCCGCCTACACACCGGAACAGCTCCAGTCTGTCCGGGAAACGTTGAAGTCCCCGCGACGGCTCAAAACGGAAGTCCTCGCCGGACTCGTGGTTGCGCTCGCGCTGATCCCCGAAGCGATCGCCTTCTCGATCATCGCCGGCGTCGATCCCCGCCTGGGCCTGTTCGCCTCCTTCACCATGGCCGTCACCATCGCCTTCGTGGGCGGCCGCCCGGCCATGATCTCTGCCGCCACCGGCGCGGTCGCTTTGGTCATCGCCCCGCTGGTGAAGTCTCACGGCGTGGACTACTTCATCGCCGCCGTCATCCTCGGCGGCATTTTCCAGGTGATCCTGGGCCTGTCCGGCGTGGCGAAGCTGATGCGCTTTATCCCGCGGTCCGTGATGGTGGGCTTCGTCAACGCCCTGGCCATCCTGATCTTCATGTCCCAGGTGCCCGAACTGCTGGGCGTTCCCTGGCTGGTGTACCCCCTGGCGGCGCTGGCTTTGGTGATCGTGTTCGGACTCCCCAAGCTCACCAACGTTGTGCCGGCCCCGCTGGTCGCGATCGTGGTCCTCACGCTCATCACCGTCCTGGCGTCCATCGCCGTTCCCACGGTAGGGGACAAGGGCGAACTGCCTGACTCGCTGCCGTCGCTCTTCATTCCGGATGTGCCGTTCACCCTTGAGACCCTGCAGATCATCTTCCCCTTCGGCCTCGCCGTGGCGTTCGTGGGGCTCCTTGAGTCCCTCATGACCGCCAAGCTCGTGGATGACATCACCGATACCCGCTCCCACAAGAGCCGCGAGGCCTGGGGACAGGGCGTGGCGAACATCGTCACCGGCTTCACCGGCGGCATGGGCGGCTGCGCCATGATCGGCCAGACCATGATCAACGTCAAAGCCTCGGGCGCCCGCACCCGTATCTCCACCTTCCTGGCCGGCGTGTTCCTGCTGATCCTGGTGGTGGTGCTCGGCGGCGTCGTTTCCGTCATTCCCATGGCCGCCCTGGTTGCTGTGATGATCTTCGTTTCCTGGGCCACGTTCGACTGGCACAGCATCCACCCGCGCACGCTGAAGATGATGCCCAAGAGCGAAACCCTGGTCATGGTGGCCACCGTCGCGGTCACTGTTGCCACGCACAACCTGGCCATCGGCGTCGGCGTCGGCGTGCTGGTGGCCATGGTGATGTTCGCCCGCCGGGTGGCCCATTTCGTGACGGTGGAACGGACGGTCACAGGCGTGGAAGGCCACGAAACTGCCACCTACACGGTGAACGGCGAGCTGTTCTTCGCCTCGTCCAACGATCTCTACACCCAATTCGAGTACGCGCTGGACCCGCAGTTTGTGGTGATCGACATGCACGCCTCGCACCTCTGGGACGCCTCAACCATCGCAGCCCTGGACGCCATTACCGAGAAGTACCGGCACCACGGCAAGGACGTGAAGATCATCGGCCTGAACGATGCCAGCACCACCATGCGCGAGCGCCTCGGCGGGAAGCTCGGCGCCGGGCACTAGTCCGGAGCCGGCTGCTCCGGCAGTATGGGACGAACGGCTACGGTGCACAGGGGGAATGGAGACGGCATGCACGGTCAAATCCCGTCGGACACAATGGAACTCCCGCCGGATTACCGGCCGCACCGGACCGTCAACCTCAAGAAGGACGGAAAGTTCCCGGCGGCAGTGCAGGGAATCTTCGTGCTGGTGGCGCTCCTGGCAGTTTCCGCTGCATTGCTTCTTGGCTTGCCGCTCGGGTCAGGCTTGAGTCCGGCGGTCACAGTTCCGGTGACCCTGCTCGCCTGCCTGGCGTACATGGCTGCGCACGAGGCGACCCACGGCGTCGTCCTGCAATTGCTGACCAGGGTCCGGCCCACCTATGCGGTGCGCTTCCCCTTCCTGACAACGGGGAACCGTGCCTACCTCACCCGGCGGACTGCCGTGGTGGTGGCACTCGCGCCCTGCATTGTCTGGGGAGGTGTCCTCCTTGCCGCACTGTTGACGGTCCCGGCTGACTACCGGATCACCACGTATGTCCTCCTGGCATTGAACTTTGCCGGCTCGGCCGGGGATTACGTTGAGGTCTACGTGGTTTCCCGGCAACAGCCTGATGCGCTGGTGCAGGACGATGGAGACAACATCAACGTATTCGTGCCGGGGAACTAGCGGCGTTACTGATGAGCGCCGCATACCTCCGTGGTGCGTCAGGGCCGGCCTAGGGGCGGCTGCTGAACCGCTCCGCCAGGTTCTTGGTGCCCTGGACGATGATCTGGTCGTCGTCGTACAGCACGGTCTGGGCGGTGGTGTGCTGCCAGGTTCCGCCCGGCCGTTTGACCGCCACGATGGTGATCCCGTACTTGTCCCGGAGGCCCAGCACGCCCAGGGGCCGGTCCCGGGCATCCGCCGGCGGCTGGGTGCGGACCATCACGAAGTCGTCCTCGAATTCCACGTAGTCCAGGATGGACCCGCGGACCAGGTGCGCCACCCGCCGCCCCATGTCGTGCTCGGGCCGGATGACGTGCTGCACGCCAAGCTGTTCCAGGATTTCCGCGTGCGGCTCGCTGATGGCCTTGGCCCAGATCTGCGGGTGCTTGAAGGTGAGCAGCCGGGAGGTGGTGAGGATGCTCGCCTCCAGGTCCGAGCCGATGCCCACCACGGCCCGGTCGAACTCGTGGACGGAGAGCTGCCGCAGGACTTCTTCCTTCGTGGAGTCGGCACGGACCACATGGGCCAGCCGCCCGTTGTAGGACTGCACGATGTCCTCGTTGTTGTCGATCCCCAGCACCTCGGTACCCTGGGCCTCCAGTTCCAGGGCCAGGGAGCCGCCGAAGCGCCCCAGGCCAATAACGGCCACGGAATCGGGGTGCGCGGCGCGCTCGCCCCTGCGGGTGAAGATGTCCTTAGCCAATGAGGGGCCTTTCCTTCGGGTTTTCGTACAGTATGGGGCGCTTCCTGAGGGCCAGCGCGGTGCCGAGCGTGACGGGGCCAAGCCGGCCGATGAACATGAGCAGGATCAGCACCACCTGCCCGGCTGGAGGCATTCCGGCCGTGATGCCGGTGGACAGCCCCACGGTGGCAAAGGCGGACACCACCTCGAACAGGATCCGTTCCTGGCCGAAGTCGGTGATCATCATCAGGAACATGGTGGACGCCGTCACCAGGGCGATGGCCAGGAGCACCACGGTGATGGCCTGGCGGTGAACGGCCCGGGAAAGGCGCTTGCCAAAGATGTTCACCGCGGTGTCGCCCCGGAGTTCCGTGGCCAGGATGAAGAAGAGCACGGCGAAGGTGGTGATTTTCAGGCCGCCTGCGGTGCCGGCCGGGCCGCCGCCGATGAACATCAGGATGTCCATGCCCAGCCAGGAAACGGGGTGCATCTGGCCGATGTCAACGCTGTTGAAGCCGGCGGTGCGGGTGATCACGGACTGGAAGAATCCGCCCAGGATGCGGTCCTCGGGCGGCAGTCCGCCCAGGGTGGCGGTGTTGGTCCATTCCGCGGCCGTGAGGAACACGGTACCGCCAACCAGGAGCACGGCGCTGCCGGCCAGGACGATTTTGGTGTGCATGCTCCAGTAGACGGGACGGCGGTACTGGCGGCGGAGCTCGAAGAGCACGGGAAAGCCCAGGCTGCCGATGATCACCGCGCCCGCGATGGGCAGGCACACCCACGGGTCGCCCACAAACCCCATCAAGCTGTCCGAGTACAGCGCAAAACCTGCGTTGTTGAAGGCGGACACGGAGTGGAACACCCCGTGCCACAGGGCCTCGCCGGGCGTGTAGCCGTAACCCAGGAGGAAGCGGAGCATCAGGAGCACCGCCAGGATGGTCTCCACAATGACGGTGATCAGCAGGACGCCGATCAGGACGCGGCGC
>NZ_JBJURL010000058.1:0-26705 GCF_046097905.1 Pseudarthrobacter sp. NKDBFgelt
ATGCGTTTGTTGCCCGGGCGATGGTGGACTACTCCGTGTCCTACTACCGCGCTGACAGATACAAGCTGTGGGTTCCGGCGTCACGTGGGCCGGGGCGGCGCCGAACGCCTGCTGGCTGTAGCAGCGGACCACTGTCCCGGGGCCCTGGCGGGCCGCGCGTCCCGCACGCTGGTCGGCAGAAGCGCGGGAGCAGGAAACCGTTACCAGCCCGTTCATTCCCCGGGCGGCGTCGCGCCGCGGCTCACGGGACAGCCCCGAGTCGATGACCAGCCTGACCCCGGGCACAGTCAGCGACGACTCGGCCAGGTCCGTGGAAACGATGATTCTCGCGTTCTCCTCCGGCTGGCGCCCGGATACCGCCCGGTCCTGCTCGGCTGGGCCTACCCTGCCGTGGAGTTCCAGCACGTCAGTCCCCGGGCCCACCCGGCTTCGCAGCCCCGCCGCAACCCGGGACACTTCCCAGGCCCCCGGGACGAAGACGAGCACGTCGGCAGCGCGGTCCATTGCCAGTGCTTGCCGGTGGGCCCCGGCAGCGGTGTCTGCGATGAAATCCAGGAAAGCACGCGTCACTCCCCTGCCGTCCAGCCGCGGGCCGGGCGCAGGACACCACTCCGTCTCCAGCGGATGGAGGGCCGAGGGGCAGCCAACAACGGGAGCCGGCCCGCCGCCGTCGTGGTCTCCCAGCAGGGCAGCGAACCTGGGGGCGTCCAGGGTGGCGGACATGGCGACGACGGTGAGGTCGCCGCGCAACTGGCGGACTTCGGTGAGCATGCCAAACAGGAGATCCGTTTCCAAGCCGCGTTCGTGCACCTCGTCCAGAACTACTGCGCCGGCCGCCGTCAGGTCCGGATCGGCCAGCAGGCGTCGCAGCAGGATGCCGGGCGTGACGAATTCGATAAGGGTTTCGGGTCCAGTCCGGCGCTCTCCCCGCACCGTATAACCCACACGGCTGCCTAGCGGGCTGCCGTCGAGGTCAGCGAGTCGGCGGGCTGCGGCACGGGCGGCTACACGGCGCGGCTGGGTGACAACAATCCTGCGGGGCCCTGCGGCGGCGCCGGCTTTCAGGTGCGCCTCGAGGTTCGCAAGAAGTGGTGGAACCAGGGTGGTCTTACCCGTTCCCGGCGGCGCCTGGACTACCGCCGTTCCTCCCGTCACGCCATCGCCCAGCGCTTCGGCCAAAGCCGCGAGCGAGCCGGCAAAGGGCAGGCCAACACCGATGGCCGGGAGGTCGAAGGCACGGCCCGGTTGGGGCACCTGCCGGCGGCTGGGGGAAGTCATCCCTCCATTTTGCCCGGCGCTTCAGTCAGCTACGGACAACGGGCCCCGGCGGGCACAGGGTGCCGGGCCTGTAAAGCGGAGGATTCAGGGCTTTCCGGCGCCCTTGCCTTTTTCCCTGGCTTCCTTGGCGGCGTCTGGAAGATTCTGTTCCTGCGGGGCGGGTTCAGGTGCCGGGACCGGAGCGGCGGCAGGTGCCTCCGGCTGAAGCTGGACCGGCTGGGACTGCACATATTCCGGCGCCGGCACCGGCACCGGCTCAGGGGTGGCGACGATCGCCGCAGGCGCCTCCGCCGTGGTGACAGCTGCTTTTGCGTCTGCGGCCGAGGCTGACTGGGCCGTGATGGTGCGGGTGACATCTGCCCGGACCGCCTCCAGGGCTGCATCGATCCCCCGGTACCGGGCCGCGGAGATTGAACCCTGGCCGGCGGCCAGGTCGAGGTCCCGTTCAAGCGCCTCAAGGGCATCGAGAACTCCGTCCAGCCTGTTCTCAGCGGCGGCCTGGGTGACGTTGAGAACGCGGATCTGGAAGCCGCGGAGGGTGGCCTCATCTGAACCGGCAGTGCTCAAACCCGGGAAGACGCTGACTGCGCCTGTAACCAGGGCGGCCGCCGCCGCTGCCGCGGCGAGTCCGGCCCAGAACCTCCGGTGCGGGCGCCCTGGCGGGGAGCCTTGCGCCCCACCCGGCTGGAGATGGTCAGGCGGCATGCCTGCCCCGCAAGGGCACGACGGCGGCAGGACGGGGATAAAGGACGGTCACGGCTGCAACGTCCCCAGCAATCCTGTCCCCTGCAGGCGCGGCAGCGGTTTGCAGTGCCGGGACCGCGGCGAGGGGCGCGGGTGCCGTCCGGGCTGCTCCGGCAACCATTCGCCGCACGGCAAACCGGACCACAGCAGCCAGCAACTGACCGAGCCCAAGGCCCAGAAGCACATGGCCGGCGAGGTACTGGCCTCCGTGGCCCACGGCGCCGTACGGGGCGCTGGAGGCAAGGGCCGCTCCGGCTGCGGCCACCAAGGACCAGATGGCAACAACAACTGCACTCATTCGACCCGCTCCCGCCACTCCAATTAATCAGCAAGCTTAGTACTAATGGTCAGCAAGCTTACTACCTGAATTGGATGTTGCAAGCGTGGCGCGGCGGGAAAACAGTAACCCGCCGGGCCTACTGCCGCAGGTCAAGGGCCGTCAGGAGACGCCTCACCGAGCCGCCCAGGTTCCACTCGGTGGCGAGCCGTTCGAGTTCGGCCCGTGGTTCATCCGGCACGGGATTCAGTTCCGCACCCGCCTGTTCGGGACTGGGCAGGTCCAGGTCCCGCACCAGCCTTACCACGGCGGGCGCCACAGAAAGGTAGTCCGCGGCGGCGGCCAGCTTGGCCCTCACGGGGGCAGCCATGCCGCTGCCGGGATGCCCGGCCGCTTCCAGCAGGCCCTCCAGGGTGCCGTACTTCAGCAGCAGCGAGGCCGCGGTTTTTTCGCCGATTCCTGCAACCCCGGGCAGGCCATCGGAGGCATCACCCCGCAATGTTGCGTAGTCGGCGTACTGCTGCGGCAGCACCCGGTACTTGGCCACCACTACTTCTTCGGTAATGACCTCCAGGTTCTTCATGCCGCGGGCTGTGTAGATCACGCGGACCTGGCGTTCGTCGTCGCAGACCTGGAAGAGATCGCGGTCGCCGGTGACCACGTCGACGGGAAGGTCCGCGTGGCTCGCATAGGTGCCCACGACGTCGTCGGCCTCATGGTTGGGGGCGCCCACAATGGCGATGCCGGCGAGCCCAAGAACCCGGCGGATCATGGGAAGCTGCGCCTCCAGCGCGTCCGGGACAACTTCGACGTCCGGGGCACCCGCCACGGCCTCCGCCACCCGGTGGGCCTTGTAGGTGGGCAGGAGCTCCACCCGCCACTGCGGCCGCCAGTCGTCGTCCCAGCAGGCAATGAGGTGCGTCGCCCCATAGTCCGTGGTGAGCCGGGCGATCATGTCCAGCAGGCCGCGGACGGCGTTGACCGGTGTGCCGTCCCCGCGGCGGATCGTGTCCGGCAGTCCGTAGAAGGCGCGGAAGTACAGCGATGCGGTGTCCAGCAGCATAAGGCGGTCAGGCATGCTTCGATCCTCACATGAATCAGCCCGGTAACGGGGCAACGGCTCCGGCACTTTGCCGGACTGTCCTCGGCTAGGAGGCCCAGTCGGAGTCGCCGAAGGCCTGTCCCCGGAAGTGTGCCCGCAGGTACTCCCCCACCACCGCGGCGCCCAGATTCCCTGCCTCGGGAGCGACAACCCGGCCGCCCACCCTGCGCACCATGCGCTGGACGAACCGTTCCAGGCTGGGGTCGGCCCCCAGCCGGAAGAATGTGGCCTGCGTGCCGGCCCTGCCCAGCCGGTCGAGCTCCGCGACCGTGACTCGGATGGTTTCCGGGTCGGAGGGCCAGCAGAACCACGCCTCGCCCTCCGGCAGCAGATGGGCTGTAGGTTCGCCGTCGGTCACCACCAGGAGGACAGGCTGCATGGACGGGTGCCTGCGGAAGAAACGGCCTGCAAGCAGCAATCCGTGATGCAGGTTGGTTCCCTGCTCCCGCAGCGGCGGGAGGGCGGTGAGTCCCTCGATGTCCATTGCCTGGGCATGGCGGCCGAACGTGATCAGTTCCAGCCTGTCGCCGCGGAAACGGGTGGAGACCAGGTGGTGCAGCGCCAGCGCGGTGCGTTTCATCGGAACCCATCTCCCCTCGGCCGCCATCGAAAAGGACACATCCACAAGGAGGACGACGGCGGCCTGCGTCCGCGCTTCAGTTTCGCTCACTTCGATGTCCGCCGGGGTGAGGCGGAGGCCGCTGCCAGGGGTTCCGCCGCCGGCAGCGGTGCGGCTGATCGCGTTGGTCAGCGTGCGGGTGACGTCCCAGGGCTCGGCGTCCCCGAACTCCCACTGGCGGCTGGATCCGGTCTGCTCCCCGGCGGCCGCGCCGGCAACCCGGGTATCCCGGCGCCCCTGCCGCCCTGACAGCTGCTTGGCCGTATCCCGCAGCAGGGACTTCCCCAGCCGCCGCATGGCCTGCGGTGAGAGCCGCAGGTCACCGTCCGCGCCCCGCCTCAGATACCCGCCGTCCTGCATCGCCCGTTCGATGTCGGCCAGCGTGCGGGCGGTGACGGCGGCGTCCTGCCCGACCTGGCGCGCCAGGGCATCCAGGTCCAGGTCGCCGAGGGTGGAGCCGTTGTAGGACTGGGAAAGCTGTTCGGCCAGCCCGTCCAGTTCGGCGATGTCCTGGAGCACACCGGTGCCGTCGCCGAGGCCCAGCCCCTCCTGGCCCTCGAAGCGTTCCGAGCCTGTCCAGTCTTCGCCGGGGCGCAGGGCGCGCAGGCTGTCGTCGAGCTGGTCAAGCTGGGACATGAGTTCCGGCGATCCGAAGGCCTGGGCCGACAGCCGCATCAGCTCTTCCCGCTGCTCGGGGGACATGGACTGCAGGAGCCGCTGGGCAGCAGCGGCCCGCTTGGCAAGGGCGTCAATCAGTTCCTCGACCGACTGGGGGTTTTCAGGGAAAAAGCCGCCGTGGCGGGCCATGAACTCCTGGAAGTCTTCATCGGTATCCTCGCCGCGCCGGTGTTTGTCCAGCAGCGTGTTCAGGTCGCGCAGCATGGCGCTGACGGCTTCCCGGTCCTGCTCCGTGGCACCCTCCAGCGCCTGCTTCATGCCCGCAAACCGCTGGTCCAGGGCCTCGCGGCCCAGCAGGTCCTTGATCCGTTCGTAGGCTTCCCGTGCCGTGCCGGACTGCCAGTCGTAAGAGGCCAGGTCCTTGACCGCCGCAGCGGTGGACGCCGGCAGGTTGTGCAACTGCATTTCCCGGAAGGCACGGTCTGCATTGTCCATCATGGCATCGCGGGCCAGCTGCTTGCGTTCCTCCAGCACGGCAGTGTCCAGGAGCTTCTTCACCTCGTTGAGGGTGCCGTCCAGGTTGTGCCGGCCCAGCAGGTCATTCCGGCGCTCCTGCACGCGCCTGGCGAGATCGTCCAGGCCTTCCCGGTTCCGCCCGCCGCGCCGGAGGAACTCCTGCAGGGCGTGGCGGGGCGAGTACCCTGCCATCACGTCCTCGGCGACGGCGTCCAGCGCCTCCGCCAGGTCAACCGGCGGGGCGAGCGGGTCCGGCCCGCCGGCGTACCGTCCGTACCTGGCGGAATGGTTATGGATGTTCATGGTGCCGCCCGTCCCTCGCTTCAGCCACTTGCCCAGCCACGCACCGTGGTGCCGTCAGCCGTAGACCGTCTCCGCGTCGTCGGACTCCTTGGAGATCCGCCGGGCCAGGTAGAGGCCTTCCAGCGCCAGTTCGATGGCGGCCGCCCGCTGGCCCTCGTTCCCGGCGCCGAGGCGGCTGCCGATCTCGTCATACAGGCCTGCCCCGTTCAGGGACGGCAGGCCTTCAAGGAACTCCCGTGCCGTCACGTGCTCCCCCGTGGTCACCGTGGTGTGGCCGTCCAGCGCTGCCACCAGCGGGCCCAGGTCCAGGCCCTGGAAATGCGCCCGCACGGCTTCGGCCGTGGCCGTGCGCAGGAGGTGGTCAAGGACGGCCTGTTCCCGCCCTTCCTCACCGGATTCGAATTCGATCTTGCCGGTGAGGACTTCCACTGCGGTGTCCAGGTCCACGATCCGCGCGACGGCCTCGGCTTCGCCGCGCATGCTGGCTCGGCGGAGGGCCGCGGCGGCCACTGTTTCGGCGCCGGCAATGGCGAACCGTGCCGAGACCCCGGAGGTCTGGTTGATCGCCGGGGACTGCCTCAGCGCACGGGTGTAGCGGGCCAGGATTTCGAGGATCACCGGCGGGACGTCGGCCACCAGCTGCCCCTCCTGCCGGATCACGGACACCTCGTCGTCGAGCTCTAGGGGGTAATGCGTCCTGATCTCCGCGCCGAAGCGGTCCTTCAACGGCGTAATGATCCGGCCGCGGTTGGTGTAGTCCTCCGGGTTGGCGGACGCCACCACCAGCACATCCAGCGGAAGCCGGAGCACGTAGCCACGGATCTGGATGTCCCGCTCCTCCATCACGTTGAGCATGGACACCTGGATCCGTTCGGCAAGGTCCGGCAGTTCGTTGATGGCGATGATGCCGCGGTTGGAGCGCGGGACAAGGCCGTAGTGGATGGTTTCCGGGTCCCCGAGACGCCGTCCCTCGGCCACCCGCATCGGGTCGACGTCGCCAATGAGGTCCGCGACGGAGGTGTCCGGCGTCGCGAGTTTCTCCACGTAGCGTTCCGACCGGTGGCGCCAGGCTACCCGCAGCCGGTCGCCCTCGGTCAGGGCAAGGGCGCGGGAATGCTCGGTCATCGGATCGAACGGGTGTTCATTCAGTTCGGACCCCTCGATGATGGGTGACCATTCATCCAAGAGCCCGGCCAGGGCGCGCAGGAGCCGCGTCTTGCCCTGCCCCCGCTCGCCGAGCAGGACCACGTCATGCCCGGCAAGCAGCGCACGCTCGAGCTGGGGAAGCACCGTCCGGCCGAAGCCGTAGATCCCCGGCCACGGATCCTTGCCGGCCGCGAGCGCGGCGAGCAGGTTTCCGCGGATTTCCTGGCGCAGGTCCTTGAGGACGTGGCCGGAGGCACGCAATTCACCAACGGTGAAAATATCGGGACGATGGGTCACCACTACACCGTAGCCCCGCACCATGGGTGACAAAAGCCCCTGCCGGTGCGCGCTTCCATCCCCCAGCATTGGTGCAGAGGTTGCCGCGTGGAACATGGAGGTGATGGCGTGTCCAGGGAGCCCGTAGGGAGCGCGTCAAGGCTCTCGGTGGTGATCCCCACCCGGAATGACGCCGCGATGCTCGCGGTGTGCCTGCACCTGCTGTCCCGGCAGTCCAGGCCCGCGGACGAGATCATCGTGGTGGACAATGCCAGCAGCGACGATACTGCCGCCGTCTGCAGCGCAGCGGGAGTCCGGCGGATCCTGGTCGATGTGCCGGGTATTCCGGCCACCACCGCTGCCGGGTTTGATGCGGCGGCGGGAGATATCATCGCCCGGCTGGATACGGACTCCAGGCCCCCGGCAGACTGGCTGGAACGTGTGGAAGCCGTCCTGGACGCCGCGGGCCCTCTGTCCCTGGTGACCGGGCCCGGCGAGTTCTATGGCGGGCGCCGCTGGATCCAGTGGGCCGGACGGCACGTCTTCCTGGGCGGTTACTTCAGGGTGGTCGGCTTCCTCCTGGGCCATGCGCCCGTTTACGGGTCGAACTTCGCGCTGCGCCGGGATGTGTGGCAGGCGATCGGCGGCAGCGTGGAGAGGAACAACCCCGAGGTCCACGACGACCTTGACATCTCCTACCACCTCCGCCCGGAGATGGCGGTCATCTACGCCCCAAACCTGGTCATGGGGGTCTCCGCCCGGCCACTCACCAACTGGCCATCCTTCCGCCGCCATATCCGCATGTCGCTGGTTACCTTCCGGGTGGAGTTCAGGGAGGAACCGCCACTGCGGCGCCGCCTGGAGCGGGCACGGGCGCGGCGCAGCCTGGAGACGCACCGCAGGCGGGCAGGAAGAGACGACGGCGGATAACGTTCAGGCAGGCCCGCTGTCCTTCGCGTACAAGGCCAGGAGATCGCGGCTGAACTGGTGCGGCGACGTCTCGCACGGGCTGTGCCCGCCACGGTAAACGGCGATCCTGGCACCAATGGCCTGGGCGAACTTACGGTGCAGCTGCAAAGGCCAGAGATCATGTTCGCCCACTGCCACGAACTTCGGAAGGGACGCAGCAGCCAAAAGACCGCGCAGGTCCGGGACGTTCTTCATCAGCACGTAGATGTCCCGCACTGAAGCGCGGCGGGTGAAGCGGAAACGGTAATTGACGAACTTTTGGCGGCTCCTGGGCACGCGGACGAAGCTCCGCCGGATTCCCCAGATCAGCAGGGCGGCACCGATCCGTCCATTCGCCCAGCTGCTGAACCTGCCAATCCGGCTCACGCTGCGGAAACTCTGTCCGGGCTCCGGCGGACAGCTCAGGAGCGTCAGCGTCTGGAACAGGTCCGGCCGCTGCGAGTAGGCAATCTGGACAACGATCGCGGCGAACGAATAGCCCACCACGTGGGCCGGCTTCCCGGCCGCGTCAAGGACCGTCAGGAAGTCTTCAACGAATAGTCCGTAGTCGTAGTGCAGCTGTGGCGGCACCAGGTTCTCCGGCCCTGCCGCCGCCGATTCGTACTGGCCGGCCATGTCGTAGCTGAGCACAAAGTAACCTGCGGCGGCCAGGTCCGGCATCATCAGCGAAAAGTCCTCTTTGGAGCCCGTGGCGCCCGGGACCAGGATGATCCAGGGATCATGAGGATCGCCCATGGCCCGCGCAGCGAGCTGCCCGCTGGGCGCCGGGATCCGCATGGACTGCGATCCCGGAGGCGGGCTGGCCCAATCGACGTCGCCCAGCCCGGCATCGAGCAGGGCAGCCTCGTCCACGCGGGCCGAACCGAACTCGTCAGGGCTGACCCCTAAAGGCGGCTGGTCCTGGGCTCCCATCGTCCCAAGATAGCCCCGAGGCCCGCGTTTCGTGAGAGGCGTGCGCCGTGGGGCGCTGCGAGACCTTCCGGACGAAGGCGTGCAGCCGGAGGTACACCTCCTGGGATTCCGGATAGCGGTAGTCCTGCTGCCAGGTGTGCTCGGTGTTGGCGTTGGACCACTGGTAGATCAGGGTGTCCACCGGAACGCCGTGGAATTTGAGCCTGCTGATGAAATTTACGTTGGCCTCGTACAGGAAGTCACGTTCCGAGGTAGTGACGAATACCGGCGGGAACCGGCCGTCGAGCCACTCGATGGGGGACATGAAGCCGGCCTGGGTCTTCAGCCGTTCGATGGCTTCCGGCGTGGTGAAGGGGTTTCGGATCCGGCTCCGTGCCGGGCCTGCCGGGGGCAGCAGCATGCGGACAAAGTTCAGGCTCATGATGAAGCCGCTCTTGAAGAACACGGAAAAATCAACCACGCTGCAGTGCTGCACAAGGCCCCTCAGGTGATGCCCGGCCACAGCAGGGCAGAGGGAGTAGTGCGCGGCGAGCTCGGGCCGCAACGTGGCAGCCGTGAACAAAGCGGCGATCTGTCCCCCGGCGGAGTCGCCGCCCAGGACCACGCATTCGGGATCACCGCCGTAACGCCCGATGTTGCTGCGGACCCACGCTACCGCGGCGTTGGCGTCATGGAGCACATGGCCCATGTGGAAGCGGGGCGGCGTGCGGTAGTTGACGTTGACCACCACCATTCCGCCCGACGCCTGGTTGGCGCAGTACTTGGTGACGGCCGATTTATCCCCGGACGTCCACCCTCCGCCGTGGAAATACACGTAGACCGGAAGGGCCTCGCCCCCGTCAAGCACGATGTTCCGGGGCGTGAGCACGTCAAGCCGGTGCCCGGCGGCCGCATCGTCTGCATAGGTGATGTCATGGACGTAATCGACGTCGGTGCGGGGATCCGTGTTGAACCTGACCCGTTCGCGGGAGCTCACGCCCGCCATGAGGAGCCGCCAGCTCCACACCGGCACCCGGCGCAGCAAGCCCCGCACTCTCCGTGCCAGCGAAAAGGTGCTGCGTGGATCCCGGACCGCCCTGGTCATCCCTTAATGGTACCGGGCGGGACCCTTCACAAGCGGCCTGGCAGTGGTGCGGGAAGTCAGTCCAGGTCGGTGGGCGCTGCCCGGTCATCCACGGCTGCGGTGAGGTGGTCAATGCGCTCGAGGGCTGCGGTCAACTGCTCAACGGCCGACCACAGGCCAGGGTGCTGTTCCCTGATCTGCTCCAGCGTGACCCCGGCAGACCTGAGGGTGGCAAGGTCGAAGCTAACGTTTGTGCGCGCCCCCGCCACTGCCGCCCTCAGGGCGCCGAATCCGACGACGACATCGGCGATGAGGGCCGGGTTGCCGTTGCCGGCGAGCCAACCAAGGTCGTCAATGGCAGCGACAGCCCGCTCCCCCAGGACGGCCGATGCCTTGGCGGCATCGACGGAGGCGCGGTGGATCGCCTGATCCCGTTCCGGGCCCTTTTCGAGCCGAAAGGCGGCGCCGAACGCTTCGGAGGCGGCAGCGTCGTCGTCGGCCAATCTAAGGGCGGCCTCCCGAAGCGCACGGGCACGCGCATGAAGGGAGGCGAGTTCTGCCCCCTGGTCTTCCTGCGGTTCCGTGTAGCCGGCAACCATTGATGCCAGTGAAGCGGCAATGGCAAGCATCACGCCCGTCCCGGCGCCTCCGCCCGGTGAACCTTTGGACTCCGCTAGGGCACGCGTCCACTCCTCAACAGTTGAGCGCTGGGTGGTCACGGCATCGGTATCAGTCATGCCATCAAGTGTGCCCGGTGCCGGCCCGTCATCGTGGTTCATTTGGCGGGGCATCCGCCTCCGGGGCACTCCGCGGGTCAGGCGCTGCCCCGGACCGTCCAGGCCCATCAAGGACGGTGGGGACGTAGTCGAGCAGCTGCAGCCTCCCGTCGAAGGTCCGGCTGTCCACCATCTCGAGCGCAACGTCCGGATAGCCGTCGAAGATCCGTTCCCTGCCGGTGCGGCCTGTGATGACAGGGAAGACCACCAGGCGGAACCTGTCCACCAGGCCTGCGTTCAGCAGCGACCGGCACAGGCTCAGGCTGCCGAGGGTGCTCAGGGGATGGGTGCCTTTCCGTTTCAGTTCCTTCACGGCGTCCACGGCGTCCCCGCGGACCAGCGTCGAATTCGGCCAGCCCAGCGGCCCCCGGAGCGTGGAGGAAAAGACGACCTTGGGCACCGCTGCAAGGCCGGTAAGGCTCGCCCCTTCTTCTTCGGAAAACCCCGAGCCTCCTGCAGCGGCTTCCTCTGACATCCCGGACATCAGCCGGTAGGTGTTCGCGCCAAGAAGGTACGTGCACTCCTTGTGGCCCTCCTCCTCGAGCCAGGCCAGGTATTCCGGTCCTTCCAAGCCCCACCAGCCGGGCCATCCCTCCGCTGAGGCGCAGCCATCCAGGGAAATGATGAGGTCAACCATCAGCTCAACCGAGGATGACTCCCGTTCAGATGCCGCGCCCATGGCCGTCTCCTTGGTGGCAGGTCGCGGCAATCGTAGCCCCGTGCCGGCAGGACCTTCAAGGCCGTACTTGCCTGTCGGCAAGACGGCGTCGGAAATCTTAGGCTCGAACCGACAGAGCTAAGCGGCACTCGGTTGGTGACTCACGTGCGCTATAAGGTGGCCCGCTAAGCGCTATCGTCCGCCCTCGATCCTGCGGCTGCGCTGCTCCTGCGCCATCGGGCCGTACGGATAGACCCCCGTTTGGGGCTGGCTGACCTGGGTTAAGTGGCCGGCTTCGTCGGGGCTGAGCTGCAGGCTGGCTGCGGCAAGGTTGTCGGCGAGCTGCTCCGTGGTCCGGGCACCCAGGATCACCGAGGTCACCGCCGGCCTGTCCACCAGCCACGCCAGCGCCACTTGGGACGGACTCACTCCGCGGGCGGCCGCAATGTCTTCCACGGCGCCGATCACCTGCCAGGTGCCGGGATTGCTGTTGCGTGCCTTCCAGGCCTCCATGCCGCGTTCGGGGTTCTCGCCGAGCCGCGTTGCACCCTTGGGGGCCTGGTCCCGCTTGTACTTGCCGGACAACCAGCCGCCTCCCAAAGGCGACCATGGCAGCAGTCCGATTCCGGCGTCGAGCGCAGCGGGAACGATTTCGGATTCAATGTCCCGCACCAGCAGGCTGTACTGGGGCTGCAGGGTCACCGCCGGAGTCCAGCCGTGGGCGCGGGCAAGGTGGACGGCCTTGGTCAGCTGCCACCCCAGGAAGTTGGAGAAGCCGTAGTAGGCGATCTTTCCGCGGCTGACCGAGTCGTCAAGGAAGCGCAGCGTCTCCTCGAGCGGGGTGATCGGGTCCCAGGCGTGCAGCTGGTACAGGTCGATCTGTTCCACGCCCAGGCGCCGGAGCGAATCGTCCAGGGCGCGGGTCAGCCTCCGGCGGGAGGTGCCGACGTCGTTCGGTCCCGTCCCCATCGGAAAGCGGCCTTTGGTAGCTATCACCGCCGTATCCCTGAGGTGCGGGCGCCTGCCCAACCAGCGTCCGATGATCTCTTCCGAAACTCCCGTGCTGTACACATCAGCGGTGTCGATGAAGTTGCCGCCGGCGGCAAAGTAACTGTCCAGGATGGCGTGTGACGATTCCTCGGTGGCCTCCGCCCCGAACGTCATGGTTCCGAGCGCGAGGGTGGACACGACGGTGCCGCTGCTTCCCAGGGTTCTGTACTGCATGGTTCTCCTCTTTTTAGTTGGCGGCGGGAGTTGCGGCCCGGGCGGCTGCATCCCGGGTGGTGGTGCGGATCCGGTAGAGGCTGGTGGTTGCGGTGATGTAGAGGTCCTGGCCGTCCGGGCCCCCGAAGCACACGTTGGATACCTTTTCAGGCACGTCTACCGTGTCCAGGAGCTTGAATGACGGTGAATAGACACGCACTTCCGGCCCGGCTGAGGTCCAGATCCGGCCCTGGACGTCCACGCGCAAGCCGTCGGCAGCATGGTCTTCGTCAAGCTCGACGGCGGGTGCCCGGCGTGTGCACGCGCCGCCCCTCACGTCGTAGGAGGCGATCCGCAACGGCACGCCATGGTCCGGACCGGCCGTGTCCGTCACGTAGAGGACTGACTCGTCAGGCGAAAACGCCAGACCGTTCGGATACACGAGGTCCGTCACCACAGCTGTAAGGGTCCCGGAGTCAGGGTCAAACCGGAATACGTAGCAGCCCCCGTACTCCTGCTCCCCCTCGTGCCCTTCCCGTGTTCCCGGGAGGATCCCGTAGGGCGGGTCGGTGAACCAGATGCTGGAGTCGCGCGCAACCACGACGTCGTTGGGTGAGTTCAGCCGCCTGCCCTGGAATGAGTCAACCAGTCCTGTCACGGTCCCCTCGACGTCCCGCTCGATGCGGCGGCGCCCGTGGCTGCACTGCACAACGCTGCCGTCGGCGTCCAGGGTCCGGCCGTTGGTGAACCCGGCTCCGGTGGCGTATACCCTTGTGGTCCCCGTGGCCGCCTCGAACTCAAGGATGCGGTTGTTGGGAATATCGCTCCACCGCACGGTCTGCGAGGACGGAACCCACAGGGGCCCCTCCGCCCACACCGAGCCTGTGGACAGGCACTCCAGCCGGCCTTCCGTTAAACCGTCGCCCATTCAGGTCCCCTCGCAATCCGTTGTACTGAGTGGCACGCGATAGGGGAAACGATAGCGCGAAGAGGTAAAGCGGGACGGCATTGGGGACAGCAGCGCGGTTGACGGGTGTTGTCTCCGGCCCTGCCGGGCAGTAACGCTGATGTAACGCTTCGCGGCGTAGAACTGGCGACGTGTGGGACCACCACGCCGCTGATACGTTCACTGCCGCAGCTGCGCCAATGGCGCAGACCGTTGCGTGTAGAGGCCAAGGAGCCCAGGATGTCCAACCTGTTCAACCAGAAAATCATGATTCTGCGCGCGCCTTCCCTCGGCGCCACCCGTGACCCGTTCGATGGCCCGGGGGCGTCCCCGGGGCTCGAAAGCACCGCCCAGAACATCGCCGAACGCGCTGTCAGCATGACGGTGGAAAGCGACGAGAACCCCTCCGGCTCAACCCTCAACGCCCTGCGGAACGACCCCACGGTCCTCGGCTTCGCTCCCGCCATGCCCATGAAACTCATCGAACCCTTCGACGCCGATGCTGCCCCGTCCGCCGCGGCAACGTGGGGCGTCAAGGCCGTGGGCGCACACACCTCGCCCTTCTCCGGTGCCGGGGTGACGGTCGCGGTCCTGGACACCGGCATCGCTGCAAACCACCCGGCCTTCGCCGGCGTCAACCTGGTCACAAAAGACTTCACCGGCGCGGGCAGCGCCGAAGACGACAACGGCCATGGCACCCACTGCGCCGGCACGATCTTTGGCCGCGACCTCTCAGGCCAGCGGATCGGCGTCGCAACCGGCGTCCAGAAAGCGGTCATCGGCAAAGTCCTCGGAGGCCCCAACGGCGGCAGCAGCGACATCCTGGCCTCCGCCATGCTTTGGGCCGCCGACAACGGCGCCCATGTCATCTCCATGTCGCTGGGCATCGACTTCCCGGGCTGGGTGGACGAGCTGGTGAAGGTGCACGGCCTGTCCATCCCCGCCGCCACCTCCATAGCGCTTGAAGGCTACCGCGCCAACGTCCGGCTGTTCGAGCAGCTCGCCAACCTCCTCAATGCGCGGGCCTCCGTTGCCCAGACGACGATCGTGGTCGCAGCCGCCGGCAACGAAAGCGAACGCACCGGCAACCCCGCATACGAGATCAATGTGGCGCCACCGGCCGCAGCCTTCGGGATCACGTCCGTGGCCGCCCTGGCCGACGGCGGCGGCGGACTTACCGTGGCACCCTTCTCAAACACGATGGCGACGGTGGCCGGTCCCGGCGTCGGGGTGTTCAGCGCCTGGCTCAACGGCGGTACCAAAACGATCAGTGGCACCAGCATGGCCACCCCGCACGTGGCCGGCGTGGCGGCGCTGTGGGCGGAGCGGCTTCTGGCACAGGGACCCCTCAGTCCTGTACTGCTCCAGGCAAAACTGATCGCTTCCGGAACGTTCAAGCCGCTCAAGGCTGGCACGGATCCCGTGGACGTTGGGGCGGGCCTGGTCCAGGCACCCACGAACGCCAACTAGGGTGGCCCGGCGTTTTATCCGAAGCGCTCGATGACTGGCTTGCAGTAAGTCCCAAGGAGCGGACACATGGTCATACCGGACGACGTGCTTACCGCCACCCAGGCGCGGTTCCAGGCCCGCAAGGGTCCGCGCGCGGGTACGGAGGAAAAGATCGCGGAGGCCCATACCCCGCAGGGAAGCATCCTCAACGTCGATTCGACCGAACGGGTGGAACTGCGCAGCCGGCGGGTCATGCGCCAGCCGATGGTGATGGACGCGCTCAAGGCGACGGCGGACACCTCACCGGCAGCGGACGGCCAGGTGTGGGACGAGCTGGTGCTGGAGCGGATTATCGGCGGGAACAACCTGCTGGGCATCGCTTTCCTGGAGTTGGGCACGTCGGTGGCACGCAGTGTGGGCAGGGTTATTGTCCGTGACCGGTTCCAGATCCGCTCCTTCGGCACGGGGTTCATGATCTCGCCGCGCCTGGCCCTGACGAACAACCACGTGCTGGCAGACGCCCAGTCTGCCCGCTTCTCCCGGCTGGAATTCAACTTCCAGAACGGCGTCAGCGGCCTTCCCCTCGCTGCATCGCAGTTTGACCTGGAGCCGGACACCTTCTTCCGGACGGACGCCGGACTGGATGTCACCGTGATAGCGGTTGCAGCGGCGTCACGTCCCGACGGGGCGGGTGCCTCGGTGCCGCTGGCCGGCTTCGGCTTCAACCGCACCTCCAAGGAGCAGGGCAAGATCCTGCTGGGCGAGTCCATCAACATCATCCAGCACCCGGAAGGCCAGGAGAAACAGCTCGCGCTTCAGCAGAACGAACTCATCGACCGCTTTGACCAGTTCCTGCACTATCACACGGACACATCGCCGGGCTCCTCCGGTTCACCGCTGTTCAACAACCAGTGGGAAGTCCTGGGCCTGCACCATTCCGGCGTCCCTGCCCGCAATGCGGCAGGAGAGATCCTGACCGTGGACGGGACCGTGTGGGACAGGACGCAGGATGAGCTGCGGATCCAATGGGTGGCAAACGAGGGGATCCGCATCAGCAGCATCCTGGCCTGGCTGGGTATGCAGGCCGACGGCATGACAACCGAAGAACGGGCCCTGGTGGAGGAAGCCCTCAACCCGCCTCCCTTGCCTGCTGATCCGCCGCACCCGGTGGAACTTCTGCACCCGGTGGAGGAAGGGCAGGCCCCGGCGCAGGTCCAACTGCCTCAACCCGTAAAGCAGCCAGCCGCCACTGCGGAGGGGTCCGTGTCCCTGACCATCCCCCTCCACATCACTGTCCGGCTCGGTGCGGTACAGGCGGCAAACGAACCGGACGCCCCGTCCGAAGACCGGACCGGCGACGCGGATCCGGGCGGCGGGGACGCGGTTGGCACGGGGACTGCGGTGGCCGATGAAGCCGTGGCGATAGACCCCGACTATTCGGGAAGGAAAGGATACGACCCCGTCTTCCTGGGTGTGCACGTTCCGTTGCCGGCCCTCACAGCCGAACAGCGCAGCGACGCAGCACAGAACCGGCGCGCGGCCCCTGGACGGGATCCAACGGTGCTGGATTACCACCACTTCAGCCTCGTCATGAACCGCAGGAGGAGGCTGGCCCTCTACACTGCCGTGAACGTCGATGGCAGCCTCAGCCAATCCCCGAAGCGGGAACGGGACAAGTGGTACTTCGACCCACGGCTGGACCGGTCCGAACAAATTGGCGGAGATCTTTACGCTGGCAATGACTTCGACCGTGGGCACCTTGTCCGGCGGCTCGATCCGGTCTGGGGTCCGGACACCGTTGCACGGGCAGCGAACGATGACACCTTCCATTTCGCCAACTGCTGCCCCCAACATAAAAAGTTCAACCAGGGGGCATCGCTGTGGGCCGGCCTGGAAGACTACCTGCTGGACACCGCAAAGGCTGACAAGCTGCGGCTGTCGGTGTTCACGGGCCCGGTCTTCACCGACAGCGATCCGGAGTTCCAGGGAACCCGCATCCCGCTGGCGTTCTGGAAAATCCCCGTTTTTCAACGGGCGGACGGCACCCCTTCCGCCAGCGCCTACATGATCAGCCAGCATGAGCTGGTTGAGGACATGCTGAAGGAGGCCTTCACACCGGTTACCTTCCAGGTCCCTGTCCGCAGGATCAGCGAACTTACCGGACTGGACTTCGGCCATCTCTTTGGCTGGGACCCGATGAACAACGAGTTCGAGCCGCTCCCCCGGGCCCAGGAAGCACTGGCCACACCAACTCCCGCCCGTGAAATCCTTACCTTCGAGGAGCTTCAGCTCTAGCGGCGCGGCTGCTCTGATAGCGGTTTCCTCTGACGAACGGGAAGGATATGAAGGCAGTTGTTGTGGGCGCGGGCATTGCGGGCCTGGTGGCGGCCCGCCAGCTGGGTTCCGCGGGCTGGGACGTGGAGCTCATCGAGAAATCACCCGGCCCACGGCCCGACGGCTACATGATGGACTTCTTTGGGCCGGGGCTCGAGGCGGCGGAGCGGATCGGCCTTTACCCGCGCCTCGCAGCGGTGGCGTACCAGGTCGAGGCAGTCGACTACGTGGATGGAAAGGGACGCCGCACGTGCAGCCTCGATTACAACCAGTTTGCACGGCTTGCAGGCGGGAAAATCCTGAGCCTGCTCCGCCCTGACATGGAGCGCGCCGCGCTCGCCGCTCTCGACGACGTCGCCCGGGGCCGGGTGCGGATCAGCTACGGCGCGCAGGTTTCCCGGGTTTGGAGCGATCACGACGGCGTGCGGGTCACCCTCAAGGGCCTGCCGGACGCGCCCCTCGCCGGGGACCTCCTGGTGGGCGCCGATGGAATCCACTCAACGGTGCGTGCCCAGCTCTTCGGCCCCGAGGACGAATACCTGCGCCCTTTGGGAATGCGTGCGGCCGCGTTCACTGTGCCGGGGCCGCTCCTGGACGAACGGTTCAGGAACCGGTTCGTCCTCACGGACAGCATCGACAGGATGGCCGGGCTCTACAACCTCCGCACGGGCGAAGTGGCGGCTTTGTTGGCCTATCGGGACTCTACGGCCGCGGCGGTATGCCGGGGGTCCGGGGATGCGCGGGAGCGGCTGCAAGGGGAGTTCGCCGGACTCAGCGCCGCCGTCGACAGGGTGCTGGAGGCCTGCCCCGAGCACGTGTACGACGATGTCGTTGCCCAAATCATCCTGCCGGGCTGGCAGAAGGAGCGCACCATCCTCCTGGGGGATGCCTCCGGAGCCGTATCGCTCCTGGCAGGCCAGGGCGCCTCGTTGGCGATCGCCGGGGCAGCACTGTTGGGTGACTTCCTCGGACCAGTGGCTTCCGCTGACGGCATCAGACCTGCGCTCGCCGGGTTCGAGGAGCGATGGAAACCCGTTGTTGAAGAGGCGCAGGCAGCCGGGCGGCGCGCTGCCTCGTCCTTCCTGCCTCGAAGCAAAGCCCAGCGCCTGCTGCGTCGGTGGGTCATACGGGCCTCCCGCGTGCCGGGAATCGACCGGGCCGTGGCACGAAGAATCGTTGGCAGCCACTGACCTGCCGAGGCTCGCCCGCAGTGAGCTCGTCCCATGGGAAGGCAGGCACACCAGGGATCTAGCGGCAGCCGTCAAGAATGCTGACCATCACGTCGTGTTCGGCTTGTGTGACCCAGAGTTTGTACGTGGCCTTGACGGCAGTTTGGCGTGCCACGTATTGGCATCGGAAGGCCTTGTTCGGAGGCAGCCACGTGGCGGCGTCCTTGTCGCCCTTGGCGCTGTTAGTTGGCCCGTCGGCAGCCATGAGGTTCAGCGGGTCGTTGGCGAGTTCCTTGCGCTGGCCGGCGCTGAGCTGCTGCGCACCCTTCTGCCAGGCGTCGCTGAGCGGGACGATGTGATCGATCTGCACGTCGGAGCTGGTGTCCTGGCCGCGGGTGAAATTGATGGTCGCGCCGGTGTACTTGTCGGCCAGGGTGCCGGCGGTGACCACGCAGTTGTTGGTGCCGGGCTTGAACGTTTCGTTGGTCAGATCCCGGGCGAGAATGTCATTGCGGGTGTCGCAGCCGTTGCGGTCGACGTCAGCCCAGGCTGGTCCGAACTCGTCCCGGCTGTAGCCGGTCTTAGGGGCGCGGCCCTTCACCGGGATTCCTTGCAACTGGTCAAGGGCTTGGGCAACATCAACGGCAAGGGACGGGTCCGCCCGCACTGGCGCCTCCGCTGCACTGCCTTGAGCAGATTCAAGAACTTCAAGGGCGCCGGCTGCAGCGTCACAACCGGCGAGTGAGCCTGCCAGCAGTAGGGAGGCTGAGAGGGTTAGGGTCTGGGCGGCGAAGCGGATGATGTGAACGGTCCTTCTGTTGCAGCGGGCTGTTCCACGCTAGCTCCGACCACCGCCGGCCGCCGGGAGGCATGTCCGTGGTGCCAGCCACACGTCGCGCTCCTGGAAACAGCGGCCGAGCCGTGTGATGCATCCAAGTCCACCACGGCGGTTTCAATTGATGCTTGACGAAGCAGCCTGCTGGCAGCCCCAGCACCCAAGCAAGGCACCCTCACCTCACACGAGTTAGGTATGCTAGGCCGAAAAGCAAGGGGGCCCGGTATGGTCAAACGTAAAGCGACGGCATTGGACGTTGCACGGCGGGCGGGAGTGTCCCGCAGCGCGGTATCACTGGTGCTCAACGGCAGGGCAACCGGCAACGTCACCGCAGAACGCCAGGAGCGCGTGCTCCGCGCCGCGGCAGAGCTGGACTACACGCCCAATTCGGTTGCCGTCAGCCTGCGCAACCAGCAAACGTCAACGATCGGCATCATTACGGATGACATCGTCACCAGCCCCTTCGCAGGCCGGCTGATCAGCGGCGCGTCCCGCACGGCCTTGGCCCGCGGGTACATGGTCCTGGTGGTCGACACAGAACATGACAAGGCCCGCGAGAGCTCCGCGGCGCAGCAGCTCGTCCACCGGCAGGTGGACGGAATCATGTATGCCGCCGGCAGCCTGCGCGAAATTACCGCCCCGCCGTCGATGCTGACCTTGCCGGCCATTCTGGCCAATTGCACCGATGCGGCCTCCGGGCTCCAGTCGGTCATACCGGCAGAGGTCGAAGGTGGGCGCGCCGCGGCACAGCTTCTGATTGACCTGGGCCACCGCCGCATCGCGCTGCTGACCGGAACCCTTAGCTCCCCTGCCGCCCCGCAGCGCGAACAGGGTTACCGCGAGGCGATGGAAGCAGCAGGGCTGGGCCGTGAACAACAGCACGTCCACGCGACCGGATGGGACATTGATGAGGGCTACCGGGCCGCTTCCTCCGTGCTGGGCGGCAGCAACCGGCCGACGGCGATCGTCTGCTCGAACGACAGGGTAGCCACCGGAGTACTGCTGTACGCGGCCGCCGCGGGACTGCGCGTACCGCAGGATCTGTCCGTGGTCGGCTACGACGACCAGCAGAACCTGGCCGCGAACCTTGTTCCCGCGCTGACCACGGTGGCGCTTCCGCACGCCGAAATTGGAGCGGCGGCCATGTCCATGCTGCTGGATGCGGTGGAGGGAAAAAGTACGGCCACGGAGGACACGGAAGAGGGAACGATCCACGTGCCCTGCCGGATTATTCCGAGGGCTTCCACCGCCGCCGTCCCGGCCGGCTAAGCAGACGGGTGCTTCCACAGCTGCTGCACTGCTGAACCCCTAAGGGACAGCCACCGCCAGCGCCCGCCTGTGTACTTTCCCCACACGGCCAGTCCTTCCTGCACGTTCCGAATGACGCAGCACAAGCAGCATCGAAAATCACTTGACACGTGTTAGGTCAGGTATTTACCCTACTTAACACGTGTTAGGAGGAGCCGACAATGACGTCTGAGAAGACACCGGGGCAACCAGCCCCCTCATATGCACCGCGGCCCGGCAGCGGAATGTCACAACTCACGCGGCGTTCCATGCTCGGCCTTACCGGACTGGCCGTGGCGGGAGCTACCGTAGGAGCCTGGCCGCGCCTGACCGGGACCGACATTCCCGGCCGTGGCAGCAAGGCCCTGAACATCGCCATCCTTGGAACCGCAGCGGACGCCGCGGCCCGCCAGGGCCTGGTTCAGGCCTTTACCGCCGCCCATCCGGATATCCCGGTGCAGGTGCAGGCCATCCAGGGCGCCGACTGGAAGGACTTCTTTTCAAAAATCCTCACCATGGTGGCGGCCGGCACGCCGCCGGACGTCGTCTACGTGGCCACGGAGGGCGCCCAGCTTTTCGCCGACAAGCTCGCAGAGCCACTGGATGAATATGTCCGCCGGGACGCAGCCGACATGGGCGACTACTTCGATGACGTTCATCCGAGCCTGCTGGAAGCCTTCATGTACCAGGGAAGCCTTTACCAGCTTCCGCTGGACTGGAACGCGGCGAACATGTATTTGAATACCACCACCTTTGCCCAGGCCGGCCTTGACCGCCCCAAGGACGACTGGACGCAGGATGACTTCAGCGCCACCCTCCGCGCCCTGCGGAAGGCACGCCCGGCCGACTTCACCCCGTACTACTGGACCAACCGGCTCTTCGGCGGTGTTGTGCCATGGCTGTACGCCAATGACACCAGCTTCCTGACTGAGAGTAAGGCTTCCGGCGGCGACTGGCTGTGGGACCGCTTTTATCCGAACGATCCTGCCCGGGCAACGCGCGGCGGCGGGTACCAATGGCTGGCTCCCAACGCCGAGGACGCGCGGGTTGTGGAGACCTTTGACTACCTGCGCGAACTTGTTGCCGAAGGACTGGGCGTGCGGCCTGAATCCGGCGGCGGCAACGCCCTGGTGGGCTTGTTCGCGAACAACCGCATCGGCACCACGCCGGCGGGGGGCTACTGGGCGCAGGGCCTGCATGAGGCCGGCATGACGGCCGACCAGTTCGATGTGCAGTTCTTCCCCCGCTGGCGGACGCAGCGGCACCAGTTCGGTGCTGCCGGCTATGCGATCATGCGCACGGCGAAGGACAAGGACGCAGCCTGGGAATGGGTGAAGTTCTGCTCCAGCCGCGAAGCGATGCAGTTGGCCATTCCCAAACCGAACACCACTCCCACCCGCCGTTCGATGGTGAACGAGTCCTTTTATGCTGCCACCGGGCCCCGGCACTGGAAGGTCTTCTACGACACCCTGGACAGGTTCCCTACCTCAGGTCCGATCCCCGCGCCGCCGCAGCAGGCCGCCGTGGAAACTGCCCTGATGAAAAACGTTTCCGCCGCTGTCAGCGGCAGCTCCGCCGGCGTACGGTCAGCGATGGGCACCCTGCAGCGTGATCTCGAACTGGCCCTCAGGAGGAACGCATGACCACCACTTCCGCCGCCCCGCGCCACACCGTAAAGCCACCGGCAGCGCGCCGCTCGTTCGTCGAGCGGTGGCTGGCAATGATTTTCCTGGCCCCCACACTGCTGGGGATGGCCCTGTTCACTTTCCTGCCGATCATCGGCTCGCTGGTCCTGGCCTTCTTCCGCTGGGACATCATCTCAGCACCCCAGTTCGTCGGTTTCGCCAACTTCGCCTCCCTGGCACAGGACCCCACCGTCCGCGTGTCCTTCCTGAACACCATCGTGTTCGTGGTCGTCGCAGTAACCCTTCAACTCGGCATCGCACTGACCCTGGCTTCGATGCTCCAGGCCAGGATGCCGTCCTGGCTCAGGGTCTTCCTCCGTTCCACCTTCTTCTTTCCCCTGGTGCTGTCCGCCGCATCGGTGTCCATCTTCATGCGGTACATGTTCAACGAACAGTTCGGCGTGGTGAACTGGCTCCTGTCGCTCATCGGCATTCCCGCAGTCCCGTGGCTGACCAGTCCCGTGGCCTCTGCCGCCGTCGTTGTCCTGGTTTACGTCTGGCAGAACTTCGGGTTCTCCTTCCTCCTGTTCCTCGGCGCCCTGAGCAACATTCCGAAAGAACTGCACGAGGCAGCGAACCTGGACGGTGCCACGGGCTGGAAACAGTTCAGCAACGTCACCCTTCCACTGATCAGCCCCACTGTGCTGGTCGCTTCCGTCATGGCGATCATCAGTGCCCTGCAGGTCTTCGACCAGCCGTACGTCCTGACCAACGGCGGACCAGGGGATTCCACCCGCACCGCCGTCATGGTGATCTTCGAATCCGCCTTCCAGCAACTGGAATTCGGCGAAGCCTCGGCCATCGGTCTGGTCCTGACCGTGCTGATCCTTGCCGTCACCGCCCTGCAATTCCGCCTCAGCCGCCGCTTCGTCTTCTACCAGTGAGGTCCCCTATGTCCAGCCAGACCCTGCACACCGGGACCGACGAACATTCCGGTTCCAGCACCGGCACGCCGGCCACCCGCAAGACCTACCGCAACCGCCGCCTGCCCGCGGCAGGAACCGTCGGCAGGTACGCCGCGCTGGCGGTAGCTGCGGCGCTGACCCTCGGCCCTGTCCTGTGGACCCTCTCCACGTCGCTGCGAACGCCGTCGGAATCCTTCAACCTGCCGCCGTCCTTCCTGCCCCTCAACCCCGACTTCACCGCCTACCAGGAGGTGTTCAAGCAGATCAACGTTGGCCTCCTGGTCCTGAACAGCGCCCTGGTGACCGGGCTGATCGCGCTTGGCCAGATGGCTTCCGCCACGCTTGCCGGCTACGCCTTCGCCCGCCTGGACTTCCGCGGCAGGAAAGCCATCTTCTCCTTGGTGCTTGCAACAATGATGGTTCCGGTGCAGGTCACCATCGTCCCGGTGTTCATGCTCATCCGCGGGATGGGCCTGTCCGATACCCTGCTGGCCCTGATACTGCCGGCCATTCCCACCGCCTTCGGCACGTTCCTGATGCGCCAATACTTCCTGGGCCTGCCCAATGACTTTGCGGAAGCGGCCGCCCTGGACGGCGCCGGACCATGGCGGATCTTCCGTTCCGTCTACGCACCGTTGGCGGTCCCGGGCATGGCCATCGTTGGGATCCTTGCTTTCAACTTCCACTGGAACGAGTTCTTCCGGCCGCTGATCCTCACTATCAGCGAACAGAACTTCACCCTCCCCCTCGGCCTGGTCACGCTCCAGGGCAACCTCGGCACCGGGAGCATATCGGTGGTCCTCGCCGGCGTGATCCTGTCCATGCTGCCCGCACTGGTCGTCTTTATCTTCGGTCAGCGCACCCTGCGCGAGGGCCTCACGGCCGGCGCAAGCAAATAACACGTACTTTCAAAAGGAACCCCATGGATACACTCACCCCGACCAGCACGGCAGCCACAACAGACAGCTACCGCCCGGCCCTGCACTACACGGCGAAGGACACCTGGCTCAATGACCCCAACGGCCTGATCTTTCACGACGGCGTCTACCACCTCTACTACCAGAACAACCCGCTGGGAAACGTCTGGGGAAACATGTCCTGGGGCCACGCCACCTCCACCGACCTGCTGACCTGGACCGAGCACCCCGTCGCCATCGCCTGCGACGAAAACGAGGACATCTTTTCCGGCAGCATCGTCCACGACCGTCACAACACCAGCGGATTCGGCAACGGATCCACTGCGCCCCTGGTGGCGATCTACACCAGCGCCTTCAAACCGGGTTCCCTGCACGAGGGCGTCCAGGCCCAGTCCCTGGCCTACAGCCTGGACGGGGGCTACAGCTGGACAAAACACGGCGGCAACCCTGTACTTAACCACGGGTCCGCCGAGTTCCGTGACCCCAAGGTCATCTGGTACGACGGCGGCGCGGACAGTTACTGGGTGATGGTCGCAGTCGAAGCCACAGACTTCCAGGTGGTGCTTTACAAGTCCCGCGACCTGAAGTCCTGGGAACTGCTGAGCACCTTCGGGCCGGCAAACGCCACCGGCGGGGTCTGGGAATGCCCGGACCTGTTCCCCCTGCCCGTGGACGGCGACCCGGAAAACGTGAAGTGGGTCCTCACCGTCAACCTCAATCCCGGCGGGCCCAACAACGGCTCCGCCGGCCAATACTTCATCGGTGACTTCGACGGAACCATTTTCACCTCCGCCAGCACCGTGACCGAAGGCCTCCAGGACCCGGACCGGCTGGGCGAGTACCAATGGCTGGACTGGGGCCGCGACTACTATGCCGCCGTCTCCTTCAGCGACGCGCCGGACAACCGCCGCCTCATGATCGCCTGGATGAACAACTGGGAATACGCCAACCAGATCCCCACCACGCCCTGGCGCAGCCCCATGAGCCTCGCCCGGGAAATTTCACTCCAGAGCAGCGACGGAGAGCTATGCCTGGTCCAGCAGCCCGCGGGTGACTGGACTGCCCTGGCCGGCACGGAGCCGTTCCAGCTTTCCGGAACCACCATCCACGACGGCGTGCAGGTTCTGGCGGGCGCGGCCGGCGCTGTACAGCGGGTCGACGTCACTTTCACGCCCGGAAGCGCAGAGGAATTCGGCCTCATCCTCCGTGGAGACGGCGTCAAGGGAACCCGTGTCGGCATCCGCCCCCGCGAAGGAACACTGCTCGTGGACCGGCGGGAATCCGGGAAGTCTGACTTCCACGCATCCTTCAGCTCCGTTGACACCGCTCCCGTCCTGGCCAGGCAGGGTACCTACGCCCTCACCATCTACGTGGACCGCTGTTCCGTTGAAGTCTTTGCCCAGGACGGCCAGGTCACCATGACCGAACTGGTCTTCCCGGCCGAGACCAGCACCGACCTCGCCGTCTACGCCGTAGGCGGCACGGCGACCATGAACAGCCTCCAGGTCACGCAGCTCGGCTAGGGCAGCACCACAGCAAGGAACAACAGGCATGCACAACAACGGGAAACCGAACCCTCCCGGGCAGGTGATGGACGTCGTCGTTATCGGGGAAGCCCTGATGGACGTCGTCACCACGCCTGAGGGGTCCAATGAACATCCCGGCGGGTCACCGGCCAATGTCGCCTACGGCCTGGCCCGCCTGGGGGTGGGCACCGGACTGCTCACGTCCATGGGCAATGACCACCGTGGTGACGCACTTGAGGAGCACCTCACGGGCGCCGGGGTGACGCTCCTGCCAGGCTCCCGGTCACAGGAGAGAACATCGACGGCGACCGCCACCCTCGCCCGCGATGGCTCGGCGAGCTACGCCTTCGACATCGCCTGGGATGTGGCACCGCTGGATCCGGCCCTTACTCCCCCAAGGATCGTCCACACCGGTTCGATCGCGAGTTTCCTGCCACCGGGCGCCGGCAGCGTCAAAGCCATGCTCCAGGAACTCCGCGGCGAGTGCATCATCACCTACGACCCCAACATCAGGCCAGACCTCTTGGGATCCCATGCCGAAGCACGGCAGACGTTCGAGGAACTGGTGCAGCTCACCAGCGTGGTCAAACTCAGCGACGAGGACGCCGCATGGCTCTACCCGAGGAAGACCTTCGAGGAAACCGCCACCCACATCCTGGATCTGGGAGCGGAGCTGGCAGTCATCACCAGAGGCTCATCAGGCTCATTGCTTGCCACATCCACTACCACCCTCAGGATTCCTGCAGTGAAGACCTCCGTGGTTGACACCATCGGCGCCGGCGACTCCTACATGGCGGCCCTGATCCTGGGACTCCTCACACGCGGCACCGGCGGCCTGGCCCCTTCGGTCCTCGACCAGCTGGGATGCACGGCGGCCGCCGCGGCCGCGATCACCGTATCCCGGGCCGGCGCCCGGCCCCCCACCGAAGACGAACTCCGCACACAGCTCCAGCTTCAGCATCAGTCCCGGCTGCATTCGCACGCCTAGGGCGTGTCTCCTAAATCGAGGGATGGCTGGCTGGAATGCTTAAGGTGTGTCGCGAACTTCTGTCTTGAGTGATGATCAGTGGTCCCGGATCGAGCCGTTGTTGCCGAGCTCTGACGGGAGGCGTGGACGTCCGTTCCGGGGCAATCGCAAAGTCGTGGAAGGCATCATTTACCGGTACCGGTGTGGGATTGCCTGGCGGGACCT
>NZ_JBJURL010000059.1:0-26669 GCF_046097905.1 Pseudarthrobacter sp. NKDBFgelt
AGATGCCGCCAAGGACTCCAAGCTGATCGACGGCGCTGTCCGCGACCTCACCCAGATCACCGGCCAGAAGCCGCAGGAAGGCGGTCCGGCGGCGCGGCCCCAGCCGGGCGGCCACCTGTTCAGTCAGAGCCTCCCGGCGCTCGGTCAACAGCCGCTGCCGCTCATGCGGGTCGGTGCCCTGCCCCCGCAGGTAGAACTTCACCGTCGCCAGGAGGGTGGACGGATCATCGGCGGCCACCGGGGTAGCGAAATCCAGGTTGTAGACCGCATGGCCGTAGAGGTCCAGGTACTCCCGGAAGGCGAAGCGCCACTCCTGCCACAGGGCGTCGTCCACCCCTGCGGGCGGCGACCCTGTGCGCTGGCATTCGGCGAGCTCCGCCGTCGGCCGTTCCAGCAACACTGATGTCAGCCCGGGGTCACTGCGGGCCCAGGCGGCCAGGTCCCACAGGGACTTCTCCGCCCGGATGGGTTCGCTGTCGTACCCCAGGAGGAAAGTCTGGGCCGGCGGATCCCCGGCCCGCCGGGCCAGCTTGTCGTAGAAGGTGCGGAAGGCGAGCTCGCTGCTGGTGGATAGAGGAATGATGGACTGCACGGCCGTGTAGTACACGGTGCCGGCGTCCAGCAGCGCCTGGGCGCCCGCCAGCAGTTCTGCGCCGGTGAGCTCCGCCGGGGGCTTCGCCTGCCAGTCCTTGATGGTCTGCTCGTAGCGGGGGTGGGAGAACCCGCGCCAGCCTTCGATCCCCATGTGCGCCTTGCCGCGGGCCAGCGCACCCACCGCCGGCACCAGTCGGCCTGTCATCCGCAGCAGTCCCGAGGTGCGGTAATAGTAGTAGGCGTAGCCGTTCACGGTGGGCAGCCCCACGTCGCCGTCGCGGATGACGTTCCTGCCCAGCGCCTCCGCCATGAGGGCCTGCAGCGACCTTGCCACGGAGCCGTCCACCAGGTCGGCGAACAGCGGCGTGAGCGGATCCGGCAGCTGTTCCACGATGCTCGCGCGGAAGTAGAGCCCGTTCGGGTACGGCACGGGCCAAGCCTCCGGGGTGTCGGCCGTCGGCTCGGGCAGCGCGGTGATGGGGCGGGACTGCAGGATGAAGAACCTGCCGCCGGCCCGCGCCCACTCGATGTCCTGAGGCGCACCGAAGTGCGCGGCGGCCCGCTGCCCGTGGCCGGCAAGTTCCGCGGCCTCCCGGTCATCCAGGACGGGTTCACGACGGCGGGCTGCCGCCACCGGCTGCTCCCGGGTGCCGTTCTCCGCGTATACAGTCATGACGTCCTTGCTGGCCGTCCGCCGCGACAGTACGGAGCCGGTCCCGGCATCCACCACCACGTCATCGGTGGTGACAGTCCCGCTGACCACCGCTTCGCCCAGGCCCCACGCGGCACTAATCACCGTCTGGTCCCGCCGGCCGTTGGCGGGGTTGGCGGTGAACATGACCCCGGCGGCGTCGGCCTCCACCATCTGCTGGATAACGACGGCGAGGCGCACCTGGCCGGGTTCCACTCCTTCACGCGCGCGGTAGGACATGGCGCGCGCCGTCCAGAGCGAGGCCCAGCAGCCGGTCACGGCCGTGGACAGTTCCACCATGCCGCGGACGTTCAGGGAGGTTTCCTGCTGCCCCGCGAAACTGGCCGTGGCGAGGTCCTCGGCCGTGGCGGAGGAACGGACTGCCACGGGTGTTCCGTTGCCGAGGCGCCCGTAGGCGGCACCGAGTTCGGCGGCGATCCCGGCGGGCATGGTGCCGGTGGTGAACAGGGCGCTGATCCGCCGGGAGGCATTCTGGTACGCCTGCGGCTCCGCCTCCGGTGGCAGCGCCGCGAGTTCCTGGATGCCGGCCGCGAGGTTGTTGGCGTCCACGAACTCTGAGTACGCGGCGGTGGTGAGCACGAACCCGGGCGGGACCGGCAGCCCGGCCCGGATGAGGCCGCCCAGCCCCACGGCCTTGCCGCCCGCCACGGCGATGTCGCCTGGCCCCACATCGCTGAGGTCCCTGATATAGGTCATGGCCGCGCGTCCTTGCTGCCCGGCTGGGGCGCCTGGGGGTGAACCTGATGCTCACATACTGGCACTGCCAGAGGCGGGTGGCCATGGGTCCAAAGTCAGGTGCCGCCGTCGTAATTCACGACGGCGGCACCTGACTTTGGATCACTGAGGCGCGCTTCCTCTTTGACGCTGGAGTGGGGATTCAGCGGGCTGGCGGCGGAGCGGCTGGCACCGGGCGGGCAGGGCGGGGCTTTGCAACCGGTCCGTGAGCGCGCCGGTAGATGAAGTATTCGGCCACGGCCAGGCTGAGTACCCATGAGGCCCCGATCAGCAGCGCCCGGGTCAGCTCGTCAACCGGTCCCACCAGCACGATCCAGGGGATGGTGACCACCACGATGGTTCCCTGGGCGATGCCGATGGCGTACGCCCGGGACATCCATTCGCTGTGGCGGACGTAATTCCGGCGCCGCACCGCGACGAATCCCAGGACGATGAACGCCACCATGGCGGATCCGAACACCAGCCGCAGCACGAGCAGCAGCGGCCCGTCCAGCGGCGGGAGGTCGTAGAAAACGGCCATCCACAAGCCGGACAGTGCGGCAAGCAGGCCGGTGGGGGCAAGGATGCGTCCGGCCACCTTGTGCCAGCTAGGCCTGCCGCCATTGCCGCGGCGCAGCGGGGGAACGAACTGGAACGCTCCGAGCACCAAGTAGAGGGTGACGGTGGGAATATGGATCAGCACGGGAACGGGGGAGTCGAAGAACCTGGCGTTGTCCGGGGTTACCTGGCCTCCGGTGAGGTCGGTCAGGCGGACGGCTCCGGCGATGATCGGGACCAGGCTGAGGAAGATCAGGGAGGCGGGCACCAGCCACCTGGTCTTTGGGTTGGGGCGGGAACGCGGAACGGTTGCAGTTGTCATGGGTTCGCTTCTCTGTGCTGTACTCGGCGGCGCCTGATGGGCTGATGCAGCCCGCGGCGGGAATGGCCAGGCCTTGACGTTGGCGGCCGGAATAACGGTGCCCAGCAAGCACCCTGTTCGTACGGCGTATACGCCCAACGTACGCTTCCCGGTTCCCATAAGCGATAGGCAGGAAGCCGTTCGCCGCGCGTTTCCTACCGCCTACCGCATTAAAGCTACGTTTGCTTACTATCTGCTCCATGATTGCCGGAGGCCGCAGCGGCATAAGAGGGACTTTCGCCTCTGGAGGGGTATGCGCTGCGGCAGCTAGAGGACACTGACGTCTTTGACGAGCAAAGGGAGCACCATGGGCTGGCTGGACCGAGAACGAACCGTTGCCCCGCCGGGATTCAACCGCTGGCTGGTGCCGCCCGCGGCGCTCGCCGTCCACCTCTGCATCGGCCAGGCCTACGCCACGAGCGTGTACAAGACGGCACTGGTCAAGCATTTCGGCGCCAGCCTGACCGAGATCGGCGTGATCTTCTCCATCGCCATCGTGATGCTGGGCCTGTCCGCCGCCATCATGGGCACCTGGGTGGACCGGAACGGCCCGCGCAAGGCCATGTTCACGTCCGCCATGTTCTGGGCGGGCGGCTTCCTGATCGGCTCGCTCGGCATCTTCACGCAGCAGCTGTGGCTCGTGTATCTCGGCTACGGCGTAGTGGGCGGCATCGGCCTGGGCATCGGCTACATCTCACCGGTGTCCACCCTGATCAAGTGGTTCCCGGACCGCCCGGGCCTGGCCACCGGCATGGCCATCATGGGCTTCGGCGGCGGCGCGCTGATCGCCAGCCCCGTCTCCACCGCGCTGCTCAAAATGTACGACCCCAACTCCGGCGCCGCGGATTGGGTGGCCAGCGGCGATGCCGTGGGCAAGCTCTTCCTGACGCTCGCCGTCGTCTACCTCGCCTACATGCTGTTCGGCGCCTTCACCATCAAAGTCCCCGCGGACGGCTGGAAGCCGGCCGGGTTCGATCCCGCCAAGGTCAAGGCCGCCAAGCTGGTCACCACGGAGAACGTCTCTGCCAAGAACGCCGTCAAGACCAGGCAGTTCTGGCTGGTGTGGATCGCGCTGTTCTGCAACGTGACCGCGGGCATCGGCATCCTGGAACAGGCCGCGCCGATGATCCAGGACTTCTTCCGCCAGTCCGACGGCGTCTCCCTGGTGAGTGCCGCCGTCGCCGCAGGCTTCGTGGGGCTTCTCTCCATCGGCAACATGGCCGGACGCTTTGCCTGGTCCGCCAC
The DNA here is from genome assembly GCF_046097905.1 of Pseudarthrobacter sp. NKDBFgelt. Taxonomy (NCBI): domain Bacteria; kingdom Bacillati; phylum Actinomycetota; class Actinomycetes; order Micrococcales; family Micrococcaceae; genus Pseudarthrobacter; species Pseudarthrobacter sp. NKDBFgelt. Next base: position 4,185 of record NZ_JBJURL010000059.1, read on the forward strand.
CTCGGACATCACCGGCCGCAAGCGTATTTACATGGTGTACCTGGGCGTCGGCGCCGTGCTCTACACGGTGCTGGCGCTGGCCGGTTCCACCACCACGGTCCTCTACGTGGCGCTGGCGTTCGTCATCATTTCCTTCTACGGCGGCGGTTTCGCCACCGTGCCGGCCTACCTGCGGGACCTCTTCGGGACCTACCAGGTGGGCGCCATCCACGGCCGGCTGCTGACCGCCTGGTCCGCCGCGGGCGTGGCCGGGCCGCTGATCGTCAACGCGTTCCTGGACGCCCAGGGCAAGCCCGGCCAGCTGAACGCCGTATCCTACCAGCCGGCGCTGCTGACCATGGTGGTGCTGCTGGTGATCGGTTTCCTGGCCAACCTGATGGTCAAGCCGGTGGACGCACGATTCCACGAACCCCGCCCGGACCGCGGACGGGCACACGAACCTGCCATGGAGGCCTGAGATGAGCACCGCACACAACACCGGCGCGAAGGCGCCCGCCACCATGTCCACCGGCAAACTCGCAGTCGCCTGGGCGCTGGTGGGTGTCCCGCTGGCGTACGGGATTTACCAGACCATGACCCGGGTGGCGGCGCTGTTCGGTTAGGGAACTCTGCTGTCAGCGCCGCTGGAACGCCCGCACTGCCTCGCCCACCGTCGGGTAGAAGTGTCCGGGCGAGAAGCGGGCGGCCATGCCGTACTGCAGCAGCCTGTCCTTGACCGGTCCCTTGAGTTCCGCGAACACCAGGTCCACGCCGTGCCGTTCCAGCCATTCGTCAAGCTGCACCAGCTCGTCCAGTGCGGTGGTGTCGATTCCGGTCACGGGCTCGGCCGCCAGCACCACGCGTTCGGTGCCGGCAGGTGCCTGGTCCAGTTTGTTGCGCACGAAGGACCCCAGCAGCGCTCCGTTGCCGAAGAACAGTGGTGCGTCGAAGCGCAGGATCAGCATGCCGGGGACGCGTTCGCCTTCCGGATGGCGGCTCACGTCGTGGTATCCCGGCACCCCGGGCACGTCCACCAGTTCAGCTCGGTAGGGCTCCCAGGCCCGCCGCAGGAAGTCCAGGATTGCCAGGCCAACGGCAACGGCGATGCCCGTAAGGACCCCCAGGATAGTGACCCCGAGGAACGCCGCGAGCATCACCAGCGACTCACTGCGGCTCATGCCGATGAGCCGCCGCACACCTGCAGGGTCGGCCAGCGCTGCGGCTGCGGCGATGACAATGGCGGCAAGGGTGGCGGCCGGCAGGAACTCGGTGGTGCCGGGCGCCAGGAGCATAAAGCCGAGCACCAGGACGGCGCCCACCACCCCCGTGACCTGGGTTTTGGCCCCGGACTCCACGGCCACGGGCGTGCGGGACGTGCTGGCCGAGATCGGGAAGCCGCCCATCAGGCCGCTGGCCGCGTTGGCCGCACCCAGGGCAGCCATTTCATGGTTGCCGGAGACTCTTTTGTCCTCCGCCGCGGCCAGGGACTGGGACAGGGTTCCGGTATCAACAAAGACGATGAGGGCGATGGCCGCGGCCGCGGGCAACAACGCCAGGACGTCGGCCCAGCCAATGCCGCCAAGGGCAGGCGCGGGGAGCCCCTGCGGAAGGGCGCCCGTCACCCGGACGCGCCCCTGGAGTTCCAGCAGGGCCACGGCGATGCATGACGCAACCACTGCAATCAGCACGCCCGGTATTTTCCATTTCAGCGAGCGGGGAACCAGGATGAGCGCCAGCGAGGCCAGGCCAATCAGCAGTGACGCCATGTTGGTCTCCCCGGCGAGTACCTTCGGCACCGCGGCGATGAGTCTGTCCCAGGGCGTGCCGCCTTCCACGGAGATCCCCAGAAGGGTGGGAATCTGGGACACGGCCACCAGCAAGGCGATGCCGTTGAGGTAGCCGAGCCGGATGGGCTTGGACAGGAGTCCCGTGACGATTCCCAGCCGCAGGGCCGAACCACACAGCAGAATGACGCCGATCAGGATGGCCAGGAGCCCCGCCAGCGCCACGGATTCCGCGTCGTTGGCTGCGGCGAAAGGGATGAGGGCCGCAACGATCATCGGGGCAAGCGAGGAATCCGGCCCCAGCACCAGCACGCGCGACGGCCCAACAATCGCGTAGACAACCAGGGGTACCACCGTCGCGTACAGGCCGGTCACCGGTGGCAGGCCGGCGGCCTGGGCGTACGCCATGCCCGCGGGGACCAGGATCGCGAAAAGCGCGGTGCCGGCCAGCAGGTCATGGCGCAGCCACTCCATCCTGTAACCACGCAGAGCTGGCGGAACCCACCAGGACAGGGTCTTTCCGGATCGGCGCATCTTCAGATCATGTCCCAACAATGCCCCTGCCCGCCATCGCCAGTCCGGCGGCCGAACGCCCGTGCCGTCCGAGAGCAGAAGGCGCGGAATGCGCCGGTGCCGCAGTTCCACGTCGTAGCCGACGGCGTCGCGTGACGGTTCCCCTCAAGTCCCGTCTATCCCTTTAGCCCAGAAGACCCCGGCATGGCATGAATAGCGTCGCATTTCCCTTGTGGTTCAGATCCTTTTGTAGGAAGGTGATAGTCCGCTGGGGGCGAAACAGGTGGGCACGCACCTGCTCGTCAGCCCCTACGGTGCCTTCGTGCAGCGCGCCGGCCAACGGATCGGAAATCCATGGCTCATACTCTCAGCGTTCGACGCACGCAGGCGGCTGGCGGATCATTACGCCACGGCCCCAGGCTGCTTCGGCTCTTGCTTGTTGCGGTTTTAGCTGCCGCCCTCACAAGCCTCAACATACTCATCGCCCCGCAAGCGCATGCGGCGGACGTCCTCGTGGCTCCGGTGGCAGAGACAGCACCCGTTCCAAGCTCCAGCGATGCGGCAGACGATACCGCGATCTGGATACACCCCACGGATCCGTCGCAAAGCGTGGTGATTGGTACGGACAAATTAAGTACCGGGGGCGTGGGGGTCTACGACCTGTCTGGGCGCCAGCTACATTTCTATCTGCACGGCAGTATGAACAACGTCGACCTCCGGTACAACTTCCCGCTGGGCAGTGAGCGCATTGCCCTCGTCGGCGTGACGGAGAGGAATGAGGGGTCCACCGGCGTTCGATTCTACAAAGTCAACGTCGCGGATCGGTCGTTGACAGAGGTGGGGCGCATCACCACACCGGGCAGGCCTCGCGGCTTCGGAATGTATCACTCCCCGGTCTCCGGGAAGTATTACGCCTTCGTGCATGACTTCAACACCAACGTGATAAGCCAGTTCGAGCTGGACGGCTCCAACGGGTCTGTTCGCGGTACTGCCGTGCGTTCCTTCGACAACGGCGACAGCTCCGAAGGCATTTCGGCAGATGACGAGCTTCAACGTCTCTATGTATCCGAGGAGGAAGTCGGCGTGTGGCGGTACGGAGCTGAGCCGGGGGACGGTTCAACCCGGACACTCGTGGACCGCACTGTGGCAACCGGCGGACGAATAGTGGACAACATCAAGAACACCGCTATTTATTATGGCCGGCAGGGGACCGGGTATTTGATTGTGTCGAGCCAGGGCGGATCCAACTTCGTCGTCTACAACCGCAATGACAACGCTTTCGTCGGCTCCTTCAAGATCGTGACTGGAGGCGGCATCGACGGTGTGAGTGGTCAGGACGGGATTGATGTCACCAACTTCCCACTTGGACCGACCTTTCCCGCTGGACTCTTCACAAGCCAGGACCACAACAACACAGATGCTGGCAACGGCAACAGTGGCAACCAAAACCACAAGCTCGTCTCCTGGCAGCAAATTGCCGATGCTTTCAGCCCAAAGCTGCTTGTGGACACCACTTTTGACCCGCGTCAAATAGGCGCAGACGGTGGAGGAGGAGACCCAGGACCGGACACCACACCGCCCGATACATCGATAACAGGTGGTCCCTCTGGTACCAGCAGCAGCACTTCAGCTGAGTTCACCTTCACTGCAACGGAGCCCGCGACCTTCGAGTGCGCCCTGGATGGGGCTGCCTTCGAGGGATGTACGTCGCCGAAGACATACGCTGACCTCACAGTTGGCTCGCACGTCTTCGCAGTGCGGGCGACCGACGCGGCTGGCAACGCGGACCCAACTCCTGCGGAGCGAACGTGGGTCATCGACACCTCGGCGCCGCAATCCGTGACGTTGACGGCCACAGCGGACACCTATGTGTCCAGCGGGGCGGCGACGACGAACTATGGGACGGCGCCCAAGCTCGCAGTGGACAACAGCCCGGTGGAAAATGCCTACCTGAAGTTCGATTTGTCTGCACTTGCAGGAAAGACGGTCGTAAGTGCGAAGCTTCAACTGCGTGCAACGACCAGCGGCTCAGTGGGAACACAGAACGTGAGGCTGGTTGCGGACGACACGTGGACTGAGGGCGGCCTCACGTACAGCACAAGGCCGGCCCTGGGCAGCAGCGTGCTGGGCAGCCTCGGACCGGTCACATCGAACACGAACTATGAAGTGACCCTGAGTGCGTCAGCCCTGCAGGGCGAGCTGGGCGGCATCCTGTCGCTTGGCATCAACGCCACCAGCAGCGACGGGGCCGACTTCGGCTCAAGAGAGACGACGGCCCCACCACGGCTGGTGCTTCAACTGGGATCGGGCACGGGGACGCCACCCGGGGATACCACCGCACCCACGGTTGCCTCGGTGACTCCTGCAGAGAATGCACCAGACGCAGCGGTCAGCGGAAACGTCACGGCTACATTTTCGGAGGCCATGGACTCGACGACGGTCAACAACACGACGTTCACGCTGGCCGAGGGAACGTCAACCACTCCTGTGGATGCAGTCGTCACCCTCAGCAACAACACTGCCACCTTGGATCCCACAGCCAATCTCAAACCTGGTACGCAATACACGGCGAGAGTCAGCGGAGCGAAAGACTCCGCCGGCAACACAGTGGTGGCGAAGACGTGGACATTCACTACAGCCGCGGCTACTACGCCCTCGGACACGGTGACGTTGACGGCCACAGCGGACACCTATGTGTCCAGCGGGGCGGCGACGACGAACTATGGGACGGCGCCGAAGCTCGCAGTGGACAACAGCCCGGTGGAAAATGCCTACCTGAAGTTCGATTTGTCTGCACTCGCAGGGAAAACGGTCGTAAGTGCGAAGCTTCAACTGCGTGCGACGACCAGCGGCTCGGTGGGAACACAGAACGTGAGGCTGGTTGCGGACGACACGTGGACTGAGGGCGGGCTCACGTACGGCACAAGGCCGGCCCTGGGCAGCAGCATCCTGGGTAGCCTCGGACCGGTCACGGCCAACACCAACTACGAAGTGACACTGGCTGCGTCAGCTCTGCAGGGCGAGCTGGGCGGGATCCTGTCGCTTGGCATGAACGCCACCAGCAGCGACGGGGCCGACTTCGGCTCAAGAGAGACGACGACCCCACCAAGACTGGTGCTCCAACTGCAATAACCGTTGGTGAGCGCGGACAAAGGCAAAGATGTATAAACCGAAAGGCGAGGTCCGAGGGCCTCGCCTTTTGGTTTATCCGTCAACGGACCCCAGCACGTCCCCATCATTACGCGTCCGGCTTTGGCAGGAGGCACCTTCAGCAAACTCGGCTCAGCGGCCAGTTCTCCCGGCATCACCAGGTCACGGTTCCGGCCGCACCGTCCACCGTGATGCTCTGGCCGTCGTGCAGGCGCATGGTGGCATCGGCAACACCCACCACCGCGGGGATGCCGTATTCGCGTGCCACCACGGCCCCGTGCGAAACGACGCCGCCCATCTCCATCACCAAGGCCCCTGCCGTCATGAAAAGCGGCGTCCACCCGGGGTCCGTGGAGGGTGCCACCAGGATTTCGCCGGGTTCCAGGCGGGCACCCACGGGGTCCATGATCACCCTGACCTTCCCGGTGGCGGTACCTGCGGAAGCGGGTGTCCCCGTTAGGCGGTCCGCGGCATCCGGTTGGGGCAGGGCGGCGGCCGCCGCCATCATGGCGGCTTCCACGTCGGTGCCGTCCGAGAGCAGCAGGCGCGGAATGCGCCGGCGCCGCAGTTCGACGTCGTACAGCCTGCGACGGCGGGTGACGATTCCCTTCAGGTCCGCGCCGCGGAGGCCCACACGCAGTTCGTCGAAGTCCAGGAAGAACACGTCACCGGCGTCGCCGATGGTGCCGTTCTTCACCAGTTCGGCGCCCACCTCCGCCAGCTGGCGGTGCATCTCCGCGAGCACCAGCACAATGCAGAACTTGGGCAGTTCCCGCAGGCCGGCGAGCTGGCGTGTGCGGTGCAGGCAGAGGGCCACCAGGCGCCCCCGCAGCCGGCTCTTCGTCCCGGCACGTTCCACCAGCTCGCTGATCCGGGCCTCGGCGTGCCCGGCCGCCCTGGCGAACTGGCGGTCGGGCGACTGTTCGGGATCCTCCACGCGGAGATAGTTGGAGACCATTCCGAGGATGTGGTCCGGTTCCTCGGACCACCTGGGCATCCCCAGGTCGATCTCCGCCACGGCCCGGTGGCCGTACTTGGACAGGAACGCCTCCAGCCCGGACTGGGCCAGAGCGGGCAGCGTGCCCGACCGGTAGCGGGCGGCAAGCTCCCCGGGATTCAGTTCCGTGAACGCCCGGCGGGCCTCCGGATCCCCGCCCAGGGACACCGCCAGGTGCCAGAGCTCCAGGTCCATGATGGTGGTCACGTTGTGGGGAAGCCCGCGCAGCACAGCCTCAAGTTCCCGCGGCTCGGCTATTCCGCGCAGCAGCCTGCGGGCCGCCGCCAGCATCAGGTATCCCATGGCCGGTGCCGGCAGCGAGGCCTGGATCAGCCTGTTGACCGACGTGGCCAGGATGTCCTCGGTGTGCTGGAGCCGGCTGGCCGCAGTGGCCGGCAGGGGGAGGGCCAGCCGGGATGCGAGGCGGTCCTGGTACCGCCACGCCCTCCGCAGTTCCCGGTCCGGCCACAGCAGGGCGCGGACCATGCCCGGAATGATCCCCAGGAAGACGCCCAGGCCCTGGGTGCCTTCGGCGCCTTTGGGCTGCTTCCGGGCAGGGGCGGTGCCGCCCTTGCAGCCGGATTTTTTGCGGGGCGGCCGGGCAACGCTGAACCGCGGATCCTCCAGGAGCCCAGGGAGGATCGCAGCTGACCGTCCGTCCGCGAGCGGGAGCATCCTGGCCAGTACCTCGCGGCCGGATTTGTTGCGGAGGATGGGTGTCAGGTCCACGTACATCCGCAGGCCCGGGTTCAGGGTTTTCCACGGCCCGTTGTTGTTGCCGCGCATGAGAGCCAGCACGTGGAGGCCCATTGGGGTGAGGGGGCGGGTCAGGCCCTGCATCAGTGTGCCGCACAGATACACGCGGGTATCGGCGCCGGCGGCTGTGCTGTCCGTACCGGCCGTCCCGTCCGTGCCGGCTTGCCCGGTGAACGGGTCCTCCTCCGGCAGCGGGTACAGCGTGGTGACGGGCCGCGACTGGGTCAGCCAGGCCTTGCCGCCGCCGTCGATCACCCATTCCACATCCTGGGGCGCGCCGAACAGCCGCTGGGCATCGTCCCCGAGGGAGGTGAGTTCGCGAAGCTGTGCGTCCGCCAGGCTGGGCCGTGTGTCCTGTGGCTGCTGCAGGATCCGGCCCGACGCCGTCTCCACCACGAAGTGGTCCGGGTTCACGGCGCCGGACACCACGGCCTGTCCCGGCCCCGCGCTGGCATCGATGACCGTCTGGGTCCGGGTGCCCGTCACCGGATTGGCGGTGAACAGCACGCCGGCCGTGGCGGCGTCCACCATGCGCTGAACCACGACGGCGAGGCCCACCTCGCGGTGGCTGATCCCGTTTGTGGTGCGGTAGGCCACGGCGCGGTCCGTCCAGAGGGAGGCCCAGCAGCGCCGGACGGCCTCGACGACAGCGTCGGCTCCGTCCACGTCCATGAAGGAGTCCTGCTGCCCTGCGAAGCTGGCGAAGGGGAGGTCTTCGGCGGTGGCGGAGGAGCGCACCGCCACCGGGCCGCTGCCCATCGCGGCATAGGCCTCGCGGATGGCTGCGTCGACGTCGGGCGGCACCGGCCCTGCCAAGATCACGTCGCGTGCCTGCCGCGCGAGGCTGTCCCGGTCGTCGTTCGCAAGTCCGCGGCCGCCGTCGGGCCTTTCCGCCTCTTCGACGCTTCGCGCCCCAGTCCCGTCGATCCCGGCGCCGTCCAGGTGTGCGGCGATCAGGTCCAGTTCAGCGGGTGCAGCCTTCCGGTATGCGGCTGTGCTCAGGCAGAAACCCGGCGGAACGGGGAAGCCGGCAGCAACAAGCCGGCCGAGGTTGAGGGCCTTGCCGCCCACCGTTGCCAGCGAGGCTGACGCCAGTTTGCTGAGATCAACAACCAGGCTAGGGCTGTCGCCGCCCCGCCCGGCGCTTTCTGACGCCATGGCCCCGCTCCTAGCCGTTGTCCGCACCGTCTCCGGTGTCCTCCCACATGACATCCAGGTTGTGGAAGATCACGGGCCCGTCGCAAAGCTTCGCCATCTTGGCAGCGAACTCCGAGGTTTCCGGCCGGCCGGAATTCTCCATTGCCGAGTCGAAGGAATCGAAGTCCACGATGGTGAAGTAGGTCCCCGGGTGGTCCCTGTCCGCCGTGGCAACAATGCGGCGGAACGTGGGCGCAGTGCTTCCCTCGGTTCTTGAGGGTCGGCCGAGCTCTTCGATTTCCTTGATACGTGAGGTCCTGAACTCGATGATCTGCACAAACCCGGGCATGACGGCTCCTCGACGGCGGTGGGCACTGATGCGGATCAGGCTAGTCCCCTCGCCGCGTGGTGCACAGGGCAGAAGTGCCCTACTTTCCCGGCTGCGCGTGGACCATTTTCGGAGCAGCGGCTTCCCGGAGTGCTGTGAGTGCGGTGTGGATGAGGCGGGCCCGGACGGGGTGTGCGCGGGTGAAGGCCACGATGCGGCGGCTCACTGTGGGACCGGTAAGGGGGCGGTCGGTGAGGTTCCCGGGGAGTCCTGACAGCGCGATCCCGGGAAGGACAGTCACTCCCAGGCCGGCAGCGGTAAGGCTGATCGCGGCATGGTGGTCATCGAGCCGGGCTACGTACCGTGGAGTGAACCCTGCCGTTGTGCAGGCCCGGGTGATGATGCGGCCGGTCGGGCCGTCGTGAATGTCGTGGTCGATCCATGCTTCGTCCCGCAGCTGGATCAGGGCCACTGCGTCCTGCGAGCACAGGGGGTGGTTCAGGGGGAGGACCAGCCGCAGTTCCTCCTCGTCCAGGACATGCCGCTGATAGCCCTCAATGGTGAGCGGGTCCGCATCGAGCGCCTCGTTCCGGATGTCAATGTCAGGCTGGTGCCGTCCTCCGCCCGGGTGGAGCTCGTTGATGCTGATCTCCACCACAGTTTCAGGAGAGGCGGTTCGCAGCACGCCCACCACATACGGCATCCACGCCTGGGCGACGGACGCGAAACAAGCAAATGTGATGCGCTCGGCCCGGCCTGCCCTGAGGTCTGCCACCGTACGTTCGAGGCGTTCCAGGTCAGCAAGCGCCTGGCTGCTTTCCTCCGCCAGATGGAGAGCAGCCGGCGTGGCCTCGATGCCCCGGCCACTCTTCTCGAACAGCACCAGCCCGGTCTGCCTGGCCAGGGCCTGCAAGTGCTGGCTCACCGTGGCGGGAGTGAGGTGCAGGCCTGCGGCCGCGCCCTGAACGGAACCGGCAGCGATGACCGCCCGCAGAATGATGAGCTTATGGGGATCCAGCATGTGCCGATTGTATGCCGATGCCTGATGATTCGACGGAAATACTTGCTGGTCCCTCACGATGTTCCCGTGCCAAAGTGAAGGGAAGGGTGCGGGGCAACGGATTAAAGTGGGCCTCCGCGCCGCACCCCCTCCTGAGGCCCGGCGCTCCGCCGCCATCCCTGCCCGACCCGGCCGAAAGGCCGTTCCCGTGGACACATCGAACTACCTCGCCCTGCTGGGAGTAGCCGTAATCCTCGCCATCACCCCAGGGCCGGACACGCTGCTGACCCTCCAGTACGCATTGCGCAGACGGAGCGCAGGGATCTTCGTCGCCGTCGGCTCCGCGTCAGGGATCTTCGTGTGGGCGGGCCTGGTTGCTGCGGGTGTTGCAGCCTTCCTCCAGGACTCGCCCGTGGCCTTCCACACCCTTCGCGTCCTGGGAGGTGCCTACCTCTTCTACCTCGGCTACCGCGCCCTCACCACCCACACCCGCACCCGCATGGCAGCGAGGAAATCGGTGGCAGCAGGATCTGTGGCCGGAGCGCAGGGGCCACGCGCCAGCACCCTCCTCGCCGTAGGCCCAGGTGATGCCTCCGCTGATACCCCTGCCGGTGACCTTCAGCCAGGAGGGGGTATCCCAACGAGGTGGTCGGCGTTCGGTGCAGGGGTGTTGTGTTGCCTCACGAACCCCAAGACCGGGTTGTTCTTCCTCGCCCTCATGCCGCAGTTCAGCCCCACCGGCGCGGGTCCCCTTTACGTCGTCGCCGTGGTTGGCGGCACCGTGGCAGCCGTCATTGGCAGCTACCTCGCCGTCGTCGCTCTCGGTGCACACACCGCCGGAACCTGGCTCAACCGGCCCGCGGTTACCCAATGGATCCACTGCATCTCCGGCGTGGTCTTCATTGCGCTCGGACTCACCACCAGCATCCCCGTCGTCACCGCTCTGCTCTAACCCATGATCGCGAAACGGACGGCACGCGCCGGGCCCGACGGCGGCGGTCACTTCGCCGTCGAACGTTACGTCAGCGGTGTGCGCGCCCCAGGGACGGACGTTGCGGGCCGGAGCACGGACTACGTGTTCAGCTCGGCAGCGGCGAAGGACACAGCGAAACGCGCGCACCAAATGCTGACCGAGTTGTAGTCGCCCAGTACCGTGGCGGCCGGAATCTCGTAGTTCTGATCGCCCTTGTTGGCTTTCAGCGCGCCCAGGTCCAGGTAGGCGCCGTCGTCGAAGACGTGCCAGCCTGCCACTCCCTCAATGACCGGGGCATCGCTCAGCCACACCTTCAAGTCCAGCCCATCAGACGTGTCAAGGCCTTCGAGCCGGAGGATCCGGCTCCCGTCCGAGAGCTCAAGAATTCTCACCGTTCCGGAGCTGGCATGTTCGTGGCTGATGAGCTGGCCTGTTGCCAGTTCACGCGGAGCGGCGGGTGCGGCCGGTGGGGCCGGTGCGGCGGGCGTGGCGGATGCAGCGGGGGCGCTGGGTTCCGCCGTCGATTCCTGGGACGGGACAGCGGCCGGGGCAGCGGCTGGAATGTCCTCGGTCACGGTGGAGCTGGTGAAGATCCGCCAAGGCTGGAACAGGTAGAGCCCCACAGCCACCGCAATTGCAGCCGCGAACAATCCCGCCACGATGGCAGCACGCTTTCCCATAACACCTCAACGAGCGGATGGATGGCGGCGTTCCTCGGCGGGCGCATGCAGCGGCCTCCTCCATAGCGCCGCCGCGAGCACTGCCACCCACAGCAGGAACACCCCGATGCTGATCCGCTCGCCGATGCCCAGCACGAGGTTCGGCCCCGGAGCCGCTGCGAACGCCACCATGCCCATGAGGGCAGAAGCGAGGAGAGAAAGGATCGAGTACCACCGCATCCGGCCATGGAACCCCGCCGCCACGAAGCACATCGCGGCCACCATCAGTCCGAGCTGGATGTTGGTGGCGAAGATGTGCATGGGAACGGACGCATCGTCACCCAGCGTCAGCGGGTACAGGGCACCCATGATGTTCCACAGCCCGTCCGCGGTGGGCAGGCCGCCCGCGATGCGCAGGGCGCGGTTCCCCTGCACGGAATTCCATACGCCCACACCGAAAGCGACGAACAGGGCTGTGTAGAGCCGCGTGAATACGACCAGGACGCCCCGGCCGGGGGAGCCCACGGCGAACAGCTCGCTCACCATCTGCTCCGTGCGGCGGTACCCTTCCCACCGCGACGCCGCCAATCCGTCCGTGGCAACCACATAGAACAGTGAAGACAGCGGCCCGGCAGCCAGGAGGACCCGCCGGACGGCGTCCCGCCGCGGGCTGCTGGTTTCTGCGGCCCGCCCGCGGCGGGGGTTCCGCCCTTTTGCGATCGGCATTGTCGAAGGTCCTCAGAGCCCGCGGCTTGGTGAGCGTTTAGTGCAGGACCCGCGGGCGTGAGGCCCTGATGCCTACCTGTTCAGTCTGTGCCGCGTTGCCGGATACGGGCAGGGCCAAGTGGCCTTGCCCGCCCGGTTAGTCGATGGCCTCGATCCCCTGCCGCTTCAGTTCCTCCAGGTGGCTGCGCATGTGCTGCAACGCCTCGGGGGAGTGCGGCTGCCAGTCCGGAACCTCGCCGAGCACGCGGAGGGGTTCGCGGGTGCGGTAGGACCGGGTGGGGTTGCCGGGGAACTTCTTGTCGGTGAGGTTGGGGTCGTCCTGGAACGGGCCGGTGGGCTCCACCCGGTAGATCCTGCCGGGCCCCTCGCCCGCGCTGAGTTCGGCGCCCCAGGTGGCGGCGTCCAGGGTGGCCGTGAAGTAGAGGTGGTTCGCGGCGTTCCGTCCGCCGTAGTTGGAGAGGTACCCGGGAACCAGCAGGTCTCCGGGCCGCACATCGGCCTTGGTGCCGTGATAGAAAGGCCCGGAATCGTTGGGGCCGGTTGGGTTGTTCTGGAGCGGGTGCAGGAACGCCGCGGCATCCGCGGCCACCCGGTCCGGGCACTCCCACAGGACCAGGTGCCCGGCGTCGGGATAGACCTCCAGCACGGCACCAGGAATCCGCGATGCCAGAACCTCCTGGTCCTGCCGCGGCAGCAGGTCATCCTGGCCGCCGTAGAGGATCAGCGTGGGCGTCCGGATGGTGCCGGCTTCGGTGGGTGGGGCGGCAGCGGTCAGCCCGGCCAGGATCTTCTTCCACACGTGGGCAGGCATCCGGATGCCGTCGCGCACCCGCTCCTCCAGGTACCAGTCCGGAACAGGCTGGTGCAGGGTGAACCAGGAAAGCGACGACCGGACCCAGTCCTCATTGATGGGGTCGGCCAGCCGGTCCACCTCCTCGGCGAAGGCCGGCCGCCTCTGCAGGCTCAGCGGCGACCCCACCAGGACCAACCCGGCCACCCGCCCGGGATGCGATGCCGCGAGCTGCTGGGCTACGTAACCGCCGCTGGAGGAACCGAGGACGAACGCCGTCTCCACCCCGGCTGCGTCCAGGATGGCCGCCGCGTCCTCGGCCTGTTCGGCCAGGGAGTAGCCGTCCCCGGGTTTGTCCGCCTCGCCCTGGCCGCGGAGGTCCGGTGCATAGACCCTGAAGCTGGCCAGCCCCGGCAGCAGGCGGTCGAAGCAGCGGCGGGATTCACCCCACGCGTGCAGAAGGAGCAACGGTTTCGCGTCAGCGTCGCCCTGGATCAGGCACGGCACCGTGATGCCGGTGCGCAGGGCCAGGTTCCGGACCTCGGATTCCATGGCTTCAGGGTACGCCGGGTTCTTGAAGGGGAGTACGACGGCGGCACGCCGCTTGGGTGCCCCGGCCCCGGAACCAGCGGGTATTCCCCGGCCTATTGACTGCCTGCAGGCGGAGGAATAGTTTCTGCCGTAGCGGGGTCAGGCACCCCGCTACCACGGAATGAAGGGCCGGATCTGGGCCGCTCCTGCACCGCAAAATACAGGAGGAAACATCATGCCGAAGTATCTGTTTGAAGCAACGTACGTGGGCCAGGGAATCAAGGGGCTCATGCAGGAAGGCGGCACCAAGCGGCGTGAGGCGCTGGTGGAGGCCCTCACGTCCGTAGGCGGAACGCTGGAGAGCTTTTACTACGCCTTTGGCTACTACGACGTGCTTGGCGTTTTTGAGGCGCCGGACGATGCAAGTGCCGCTGCCCTGTCGCTGCTGATCAATTCGAGCGGGAACGTCAACGTCCGCCTGAAGCCGCTCCTGACGGTGGAGGATCTGGACGAAGCCGCCAAGAAGACGCCGACCTACCGCGCGCCGGGACAGTAGGGCGCCGGGACGGTAGGGGAGCCTGGCAGACGAGCCAGCAGGCCGCCGTCGTACATTTGCGACGGCGGCTGCCTTAGGGTCCGGAGGAGCGTGTGGCCCTGGTGTGCGGGGGCCTGTCCTTCAAGAGGACAGTCGCGGCGATAGCGCCCCCGGCGGCGGCGAGGGCCAGCGGGCTTAGCAGAATTGTGCCCAGGATGGCGAGCCCCGAATCGGACACGGGCCTCGACGCCGCAAACAGGCAGGCAACGTCCATCGCGAAGGCGGCCGCGTAGCCGGCGCCGAAGCAGACGAGCAATGCAGGCGTCCTGTAGTCCCTGGTAAATGCCCTCACGGCTGCGTCGTAGGCAAGATATTTGAGGCCGACGACCGTGGGGGCGAAGGTCAGAACGAAGAAGACGTCCAGATCCTCCGGGACTTCCCTGAGGGGGACGTTCGCGTTTCCCTGGTAGACACCGGCTGAGTGAAACCACATGCTGCCCACCTGGGCCGCGATCAGCAGGACCGAGACCGCGGCGTACCTCAGCGCTGTTCCACCCCGGGTCATCCCTAAAGCCATGGCTCAGTATGGCACTCGGGATCACTGGTGAGGAGCTGTTTCCACTCGCTCAGCCACGGTCCCCTAGGGGGAGGTGAGGGTGAGGATGAGTTTGGGCCGGTTGGTGGTGGTGGTGTTCTCGCTGGAGGCGAAGTCGAGTCCGTCGCTGCTGGAGGAGTCCAGGGCCAGTGAGAGTTTTTGGCCCAGTTCGGTCTTTAGTGCCTCCCGGTCCAGGTTGACGCTGTAGGTGGCGGCGGTGGTGGCGCCGGTCAGTGTCCCTGTGAGGGTTCCGAGGGGCGGGCGGGAGTTGTAGCGGATGGCGCTTTCGGTCCAGGCGTCGTCCGGGACGAGTTTGACCCGCTGGCTGCCTGTTGAGCCGTTGGTGACCCGGAGTTGGAGCTTGGCGTCCGTGATTGTCTTGCCCGTGTGGGGCCCGAGGTCGAACTTCAGGTAGCTGATTGCGGTGGGGCTGTAATCGACACCGAGCACGGTGGCTGCGCCGTAGTCGGTGGTGGTGGCACCGCTGGAGACGTAGCTGTCCTCGAGCGCCTCAAGGGTGATGGTCTCGGCAGTTCCGCCACCGCCGGCAGCGGCGGCGGTAGTGAAGGTCCACGTCTTGGCCGTGGCCAGCGCATTGCCGGTGGTGTCCTTCGCCCCGGTGGTGATGGACGCGGTGTAGGCCGTGGAGGCGGCCAGGTCTGCGTTCGGGTCCAGGGTGACTACCCGGTTGGTGGCGTCGTAGGTCACCCCGGCCGTCACTGCAGCTCCGGCAGCGTTCTTCAGCGTCACGGTGGTGCCGTTGATTGTGGTGGCGTCCATCGCCTCGGAGAAGGTCCCGGTCACACTCGTGTTCACCGCCACCCCGGTCGCCTGGTCGTTCGGGGACACAGCGGCCACCGTCGGCGCCGTCGTATCCCCACCACCGCCTGTGCCCTCCCCGCTGAGGGTGAGGATGAGTTTGGGCCGGTTGGTGGTGGTGGTGTTCTCGCTGGAGGCGAAGTCGAGTCCGTCGCTGCTGGAGGAGTCCAGGGCCAGTGAGAGTTTTTGGCCCAGTTCGGTCTTTAGTGCCTCCCGGTCCAGGTTGACGCTGTAGGTGGCGGCGGTGGTGGCGCCGGTCAGTGTCCCTGTGAGGGTTCCGAGGGGCGGGCGGGAGTTGTAGCGGATGGCGCTTTCGGTCCAGGCGTCGTCCGGGACGAGTTTGACCCGCTGGCTGCCTGTTGAGCCGTTGGTGACCCGGAGTTGGAGCTTGGCGTCCGTGATTGTCTTGCCCGTGTGGGGCCCGAGGTCGAACTTCAGGTAGCTGATTGCGGTGGGGCTGTAATCGACACCGAGCACGGTGGCTGCGCCGTAGTCGGTGGTGGTGGCACCGCTGGAGACGTAGCTGTCCTCGAGCGCCTCAAGGGTGATGGTCTCGGCAGTTCCGCCACCGCCGGCAGCGGCGGCGGTAGTGAAGGTCCACGTCTTGGCCGTGGCCAGCGCATTGCCGGTGGTGTCCTTCGCCCCGGTGGTGATGGACGCGGTGTAGGCCGTGGAGGCGGCCAGGTCTGCGTTCGGGTCCAGGGTGACTACCCGGTTGGTGGCGTCGTAGGTCACCCCGGCCGTCACTGCAGCTCCGGCAGCGTTCTTCAGCGTCACGGTGGTGCCGTTGATTGTGGTGGCGTCCATCGCCTCGGAGAAGGTCCCGGTCACACTCGTGTTCACCGCCACCCCGGTCGCCTGGTCGTTCGGGGACACAGCGGCCACCGTCGGCGCCGTCGTATCCCCACCACCCGGCGGTGTGTCCCCAAGATTTATGTGGGCGTGCCAGTACCGGGCGTTGGGGGTGCTCGCGGCCGCCAACACCACCAGGCCTGTCTGACCGTTGACGTTTTGTTTCGTTGATGTGGGGTCGTTGATGTCCGTGTCGGTATCGCTGCTGATGATTGGCGTTCCGGCGCCGGGAGGGAAGGAAACGTTGTCCAGCGGCGACTTCTTGTAGTAGACGGTGCCGCCCTCCTCCGGTGCGACCGCAAACATCCAGACCTGACGGTGCTCCTCGTCAATCATGACCATGGGCCGGGTGTGCTCATCCTCCACAGCGCCGAACTGCGCGCTGGTCCATTGGGACCTACCGTCGCGCACCAGGAGCGCCGCAAACGTTTGACCGACGTTCCGGTGGGCTGTCTTGATTGCTGCGTAGAGGCGGCCGCTGCCGTCACTTGTCAGTTGCCTGAGGTTCAGGTGGTCGTTCGCACATCCCCCGGTGCAGTTGTTTCCGCCCCCATAGGCCACCTCTGTCTGCCACGAGTTCTCCGGCTGACCGTCCTGGTGGATGGCCAGGTAGAACTTCCTGTGCTCCGCCCGCTGGTTGCTCCACATGATTCCGATCTTGTCGCCCTGGAACGACGTGACTGCAGAGATATCGTCGTGGTGCACCTGGGCGTTTGTTGTCGGCAGGACGAACGGAGTTCCCCATGCTGTGTCGCTCGTCGTCGAGTGGTTGACATAGACACGGTTGCTGTTGTCCGCCGAGACGACCGTGTAGGTGACCCACAGCTTGCCGACGGAGTCTTTGGCCACCGTAATCGATTCCGTACTCCCACTGTGAAGGGTGACGGGGAAACCGGCGTCCCGCGAGTAGGTCTTTGTCGAGGCGTTGTAGCTGAAGCGGTGAAGTGCTGCGGACCCTGAGGTCACTGCTTCCTGGGAAGGTGGAGAGCTCCACTCCGATTCCACAGTCGTGCCGGACACGACGTAGAGCTTGCCGTCCTTTGCGTCCCACAGCGCGTCACCGCGCGCACTCGCCCGTGCATCAACAACCGTTGCCGTCTCCTGCCACGCCTGGGTCGCGACGTCGAGGCGGTGGATTTTCGTCGCATTTGCGGACGCGCTCCACAACAGCCCCCACCAGCTCCCATCCTGGTACCAGAGCTTGCTCTGCGCTTTGTCCGCAGTCGGGTTTCTCACGCCGTCGCCTGCGTACGATGGCCCCGGTTTTCCGAGATCGGCTGCCTGGGCGGGGGCGGGGAGCGCCACAGAGGCGGCTGCGGCGAGTAGCAGAGCAATGAAAAGGCGTAGCAGACGCATAGTGGTGTCCTCGGGGTGATGTCGGCGACACGGAGGCCGTTTCTTCACCTCCCGGAGGGAACACTTTATGTCTGCTCGCCACATCCTGGACCGCAGCGGAAGCAGATAGGGGAGGCAGGAGGGGGGTATTAGGTAGGCATGTACCGTACCCTCCCGCTGGAGTTCAGGGTTGTCCAGCAGCACGGCACCCGGCCGGCTGGCCGCCGTCGTACATTTACGACGGCGGCTCCATAGGTGTTGCTGGACTCAGGAACTCTGGTCTACGGCAATCACAATCTTTCCGCGGGTGTGCCCCTCCATGTTTGAGCGGAAGGCGTCCGCGGCCTTTTCCAGCGGGAATACCTCGGCAACTTCCACGCGGATCTTCCGGCTGTCCACCAGATCGGCGAGTTCCTGAAGGTCGGCTCCCACGGGATTGACCCACATCCAGTCGCCCCCGTGCTGTTCCACTTCACTGTCCGCGATCGAGGCGTGCCGGCCTCCCTCGGCCAGCACCGCCAGCGTGGCGTCGAGATTCCCGCCCACAAAGTCGGCAACCACGTCCACGCCGTCCGGGCGCAGTGCCCGCACGCGCTCCACGAGCCCTTCCCCGTACGCAACGGGCTCGGCTCCCAGGGAGCGGAGGAATTCGTGGTTCTTCTCCGAAGCTGTGGCTATAACACTCGCGCCGAGGGCCACCGCGATCTGGATGCCCAGGGAGCCCACGCCTCCGGAACCGCCGTGGATCAGGACGGTTTCGCCCGCTTTCAGGCCCAGCCGGTTGAGGACCTGGTAGGCGGTCAGTCCGGCCAGCGGCAGCCCTGCCGATTCGTTCCACCCGAGCGAGGCCGGCTTACGGGCCAGGAGCCGCTCCGGCAGCGCGATGTACTCGGCAAAGCTTCCGCCGTGGACGTAGTCCTTGCGGCCATAGGAGATGACCTCGTCGCCGGGCTGGAACTGCCGGGCATCGATGCCCACCGATTCCACTATCCCTGCCACGTCCCAGCCGGGGATGGCGGGGAACTCCAAGTCCATGACGGCGTCAAGTCCGCCGGCCATGATCTTCCAGTCCACCGGGTTCACAGCGGCAGTCTTGACTTTGACCAGGACCATGCCGGGCCCCACTTTTGGCATTGGCTGATCGCCGAATTCGAGGACGTCCGGGTTTCCGTAAGTTTTGTAAGTAATTGCCTTCATGACTGCCACAACGGCATGGCGGCGCTTCGCTATTCCGGATCCCCGCGCAAAGTGGCGAACCGCACGGGGAGAGGTACGAGCAGCGGAGCAGGCATGGGAATTCGTGCCGCGGCGCGGGCGCGAGACCGTAGACTCGGGGTCATGTCTTATGGGGGGACGCCGGCTCGGCGCATAGGAGTGTTCATGGCTGCGGCCGTTCTGGCCATGCCGCTGGCGGGGTGTGAATACAGCGGTCCGGACGAGCCGCTGGTACCGTCGTCGCCGCCGGCCGCAACGCCGTCGGCCGCGTCCTTCAAGGACAACGTCAACGAGGTCACGCGTTTGCTCGACGCTTCCCCTGCCGATCCCGGCATGCCGTCCGAGGCTGAACCCGCCGGGAAGCTGTCCCTGGAGCTGGCGCCCGGAGACTACCTGGTCACCGGCGCCTGCGCAGGGGTTTACGGGGCCAAGCTCACCGTTGTGAAAGCCGACGGCGTCCCGGAAGCGTCCAGCTTCGAGTGCACCTCCACGCTGGACCGCTTTGTCAGGCACGACGGCGGGCCCCTCACCATCAGCGCGGTGCCTCCCACGGGCAGACCCGCCGCGACGGGCGTCAAGGTGCAGGCCAACCCTGACCGCAGGCTTTCGGAGTTCGAAGACCTCTCAGACTGGGCAGCACAACAGCTGCAACCGCCTATGCCCGGCGAGTTGCGGGGCACCAGCAGCGGGAACACAATAACCACCGCAGGCCTGACGGCCGCCCCGGGGCAGTACGAACTCCAGCTCGTGTGCGCCGGACTGCCGAAGGCTGAGCTGTCCGTCTCCACCTGGAATGGAACGGAAGTCCTCGCCCCCGTGCAGGTCCCGTGCAGCGGGAGTGTGTTCAAGGCCCCGGTGGTGCTGCCCACCGAGGGGGCCGACCTCACGATAGGACCCGGGGGCCTGGACAGCCGCTTCGCGTACCGGCTCGTCCCGACAGGCCAGCCCTGAATTCCGTCCGGATGCCGCGGACCCGGCTGGGCGTAGGGTGGGAGGCGGACGAAAGGAGCATTTCATGAAGAAAATCCTCATGGTTTTGACCAGCGTTTCCGAGATCGGCGATACGGGAGAGAAGACCGGCTACAACGTGGCCGAGGCTGCACACCCCTGGAAGGTGTTCAAGGATTCCGGGCACTTCGTTGACTTTGCGTCCATCCAGGGCGGCCAGCCCCCGCGCGACGAGGTGGACACGAAAGACCCCATCCAGGTCGCCTTTACGGAGGATGAGACCACGCGCGCCGGCCTCTACAACACTGCCCGCGTCGACGTCGTGGATCCGGAGCAGTACGACGCCGTATATCTCGTGGGCGGGCATGGCACCATGTGGGACTTCCCGGACAGCGAAGGCCTGCAGAACCTGGTGGCCAGCGTTTACAACAACGGCGGTCTGGTGGGCGCGGTCTGCCATGGACCGGCCGGCCTGCTGAACGTGGAGCTGGCGAACGGGCTTCGGCTCGTGGAGGGCCGCAAGGTGGCTGCCTTCACCAATGACGAGGAGGTCGCTGCAGGCAAGGACAAGGTTGTTCCGTTCTTCCTGGCAGACCGGCTTGAGGAGCAGGGCGCAACCCACGTCTCCGCCGGTGTCTTCGAGGAAAAGGTTGTTGTTGACGAGCGGCTGGTGACCGGCCAGAACCCGTCGTCGGCTGCCGGTGTGGCCAAGGAGATGGAGAAGCTCTTCGCAGTGGTCATCCACCAGGAAAAGGCCGAGGAACAGCATGACGCGGAGGCCCTGCGCGCCGAGAAGGATGCCGTCAAGGCTGCTGCCGCCGCGGAAGCGGAGCAGTAACACCCGCAGGCACTGAAACTGACGGCCACCCGGATGATGGGGTGGCCGTCAGTTTTACGTCCGGGAGGCGGCAGCCGGGGTGCAGCTCTAGGCTTGGCCTATGGTTACAGATGATGAGAAGGACCCGCCCGTCCCCGCTGACGTTGAGGGCAAGATCCCGAAAAAGGTCCACGACAAGCCAGGCACCGATGATCATAAGGCAGTGGCCGACGAACCCAAGGACTAACGAGTCCCGCATTAGGCCTTGAGCGGTTGGGGCCGATCGCCATACAGTGACTGCCACCGACACTTCAGGAGAGACGCCATGTCCCTTGTCCGCGTGCACAACTTCTCGGTCTCGCTCGACGGCTTCGGCACCGGCGAAGGCCAGCAGCTGGACGCTCCTTTTGGCCACGCAGGCATGCGGCTGATGGAGTGGGCCTTCGAGACGCGGACCTTCCGCGCGATGGGCCTCCATGGGGAATCGGAGGGATCCTTCGGTACCGACGAGGCTTTCGCCAGCCAGTGGGGACCCGGGGTCGGCGTCGAAATCATGGGGCGCAACAAGTTCGGTCCCCAGCGCGGTCCCTGGGAGAACGAGGATTGGAAGGGGTGGTGGGGCGACAACCCCGTGTTCCACACTCCTGTGGTTGTCCTGACACACCATCCCCGGCCGGTCCTCGAAATGGAAGGCGGAACAACCTTCCATTTTGTTGACGCGGATCCTGCCTCCGCCCTTGAACAGGCCCGAGCCCTTGCGCCCGGCATGGACGTCAGGATTGGCGGCGGTGCCAGTACGGTCCGGCAGTTCCTCGAGGCCGACCTGATAGACCACATGCATATCGTCCTCGTGCCGATCCTTCTGGGCCGGGGTGAACGGCTCTGGGACGGACTCGAGGGCCTCGAAGAACGATTTGACATTGAAGCGACCCCCTCTCCGCAGGGGGTTGTCCACTTGGTTTTCACCCGTCGCGCGGCTGTGTAGGTGGGGGAAGGCCCGACGGCGGCACCTGGGTTTATCCCGCGACCGCGGCCTTCGCTGCCTGCGAGGCCTGCATCCATTCGCTCAGCCACGGGGCGCGGACGCTGGAGGTGATCCGGCAGTCGGCCACGAAGGTTCCCTGGGCGCCGGCATCGATCCAGTCCTGCAGCGCGGACAAGTCCGCCAAAGTCCGGATGATCGCCGCCTCAGCACCCAAAGCCCTGGCAACGCCGCTGAAGTCCACCTCGGGGATCAGCATCGGCTTTTCGGTCAGGCCCTGCGAGCCGTACTGGTGGATCTCGGCTCCGTAGGCGGCGTCGTTGTAGATCACCACGATCGCGCTTCGGGCCGCGCCGATCAGCGATTCGAGGTCCGCCAGGCCCATCAGGAAACCGCCGTCGCCGGAGGCCAGCACCAGGGTGCGGCCGTCCTCCAGCGCACGGGCTGCCCCGACGGCGCTCGCAAGTCCCAGCCCGATGGACTGGAAAGCGGTCCCCACCATCACCAGGTCCTGCGGCCGCGGAATGTTCCAGTACATGGGTGCCCAGCCGATGAAGTGCCCGCCGTCCTGGATTACCGTGCGGCGTTCCGGCAGCACGGCATCCAGCGCGGTGGCGAGGGCGCGCGGGTCCAGCCGCCCGTCCGGGGTTTCACTGGAGCCTGGGTCGTGGCCGGGCCCTTCAGCCAGACGCCGAGAGGCTTCTGCCCGCCAGCCTTCCGCCGCAGCCTCGCCGTCGAGCAGCGTCAGCAGTCGCGAAGCAGCGGTCTTCGCGTCCGCGCTGACGAACAGGTCTACCCTGGGGTGCGTCGGCTGCAGGCCGGCGTCGATCTGGATGACCGTGCTGTCCGGGCCGAGCAGGTGCCCAAACCGCATGGTGAAGGGGCTCAGGCTGGCCCCGGCCACCAGGACCACGTCCGCCTCGCCCATGAGCCCGGCCGCGGTGTCGGTGCCGAAACCGCCGGCCACGCCCAGGTACCCCTCGCCATTGAGGAGGTTGAGCGCCAGGGCGGTTCCGGCGGTCAGTGCGCCGAGCCGGTCGGCGAGCTCCCGGAGCTCCGGGCCG